>JAKUOU010000051.1 GCA_022451065.1 Pedosphaera sp.
TTGGCCGTAACGGGTTTGTCCACTCTGGCCACCGTTGTATATTTCAAAATCAAAAAGTGGCTTTAGGCTGCATGCCCTCGACCAAGTCCAGTTTCATTGAAAAGGTTCTCGGGCGCATCGATGCCCTCAACCCGGAAAACTTGCAGTCGTTTGTTGAGCGGCTTGTCAGGGATCGGTCGTTTCTGGAAACGCTGTTCAACACGATCGAGGACGGCGTAGTGGTCGCCGACTCGGACGGGAACGTTACTTATCTCAACGCCGCGGCGACCCGATTGACCGGTTTTGAGGAGGATTCGGCGATGGATCAGCCGGTGACGCGGCTGCTTCCCGAACTTGACTGGGCCTCCCTGCAGGCGGCGGATCACGCGGGAGGCGGGAGTGTGGTGCGGCGGGAGTTCGAGCTGGACTACCCCCGGAAACGGTTCATCAGGCTTTACGCTGCGCCGCTCGACGGCGACGCAAAGGGCAGCACCGGAATGGCGCTGATTTTGCATGACGCCACCGAGGCTCGCGAACAAACCCACGAGGCGATTGAGAGCGAGCGTATCCAGGCATTGACACTGCTGGCGGCCAGTGTGGCTCACGAACTTGGCAACCCGCTCAACGCCCTGAGCATTCACCTACAGCTGATGGAGCGTGAAATCCGCAAGCTTGGCCAACCGGCTGTGAGCAGCGAGGGCGGCTTGGCCAAGCGCGAGGGCGACCCAGAGGAAGTGCACGACATTGCGGCCAAGCTGGAAAAATACATCGGCGTGGCCAAGGGCGAGGTCAACCGGCTCGACTACATCGTGACCCAGTTTCTGCAGGCCATTCGCCCGAGCAAGCCGAAGCTCAAAAAAAATTCCCTCAACGACACGGTCCAGGAGACGATCGAGTTACTGCGCCCGGAGTTCGACAATCGCGGCCAAGCGATCAAGCTGGAGTTTGCGAAGGCGCTGCCCCTGGCCCTGTTCGATGCCTCGCAGATCAAGCAGTCGCTGATCAACCTGATGAAAAACTCAATGCACGCGATGAGCACTGGCGGCGAATTGACCATCAAGACAGGGGAGGCCGGCGACGGCGTCTGGGTGAGCCTGACCGACACCGGCGGCGGGATTCCGCAGGAACAAATCAAGCGGATTTTTGAGCCGTACTATACGACGAAGGAACAAGGTTCCGGGCTTGGTCTGATGATTGTGCAGCGAATCGTGCGCGACCACGACGGCCGGCTGGAACTTGTGAGCTACGGCGGCAACGGAGCAACCTTCCGGATTTGGCTGCCGCAGGAAGAACGGCGACAACACCTCCTCGAGACGGTTGCCGGCGAAGCATGAACCCGAATCTACTCATCGTTGATGACGAGAAGCCGACACGCGACGGGCTGCGCGCCGCGCTGGAGGATCGTTACGAGGTCTATGTGGCCGAGGATGCCGCCTCTGCGGCGAACCTACTCGAGTCGGAATCGTTCGAGGTGTTGCTGACCGACTTTCGGTTACCAAACAACGAGGATGGGATGAAGCTGATCGCCAGGGCCAAGTCGCTGGCCAAGCCGCCGATTTGCATCTTGATGACCGCCTACGGCTCGGAGGAACTAGCGGTCGAGGCACTCAAGCTGGGCGCCGACGATTACTTGGCCAAGGGTCGTATGCAGATCGACGAACTCGAGGCGCGCATTGCACGTTCTCTAAAGCTGCGCACTCTCGAAAGCGAGAACAAAACACTCAAGCAGCAACTCAACAAAAAGTTCGGGCTTGAAAACATCATCGGCGAGTCGGAGCCGATGCAAAATGTGATGGATATCGTCCGGCAGGTGGCGCCATCGCGAGCGACGGTGCTGATCCAGGGCGAGAGCGGCACCGGCAAGGAGCTCCTGGCCAAGGCGATCCACCAGCTTAGTCCACGCTCGGGGCACCCGATGGTGACAGTGCACTGCGCGGCCCTGTCGCCGACACTGCTCGAGAGCGAGTTGTTCGGCCACGAGAAGGGGGCGTTCACCGGCGCACACGAGCGTCGCATCGGGCGGTTCGAGCAGGCCGAGGGCGGGACACTGTTTCTCGACGAGATCGGCGAGATCGACGAGACGACGCAGGTCAAGCTGCTGCGGTTTCTTGGTGAACGCACCTATGAGCGCGTTGGGGGAAGCAAGACGTTGTCGGCGGACGTGCGAGTCGTCGCGGCGACGAACAAAAACCTGAAGGAGTTGGTCGCCAACGGCGAGTTTCGGGAGGATTTCTATTTCCGGCTGGGGGTGGTGGAACTCTGGGCACCGCCCCTGCGGGAGCGGGCCTCTGACATCCCGATGCTGGCGCTGAGTTTCCTTCGCGAGTTCGCCGAGGAAAACGCCAAGCCGGTTACCGATTTCACGGCCGATGCCCTCGAGGCGATCATCCGGTACGCTTGGCCGGGGAACGTGCGGGAGTTGCGCACCGCCGTGGAGCATGCCGTGGTCTTGGCCAGGGGTGAGATGATCGAGTTGGCCGGCCTTCCGCAGTCGGTGCGAAACCGTGGCGTTATCCAAGACGAGAAACAACTGGCCCGGTCTCAGGTTGACAAGAGCGTGACACTCGAGGAGGCGGAGAAACAACTCATTATCCGCACGCTGAAAGAATGCAGGGGCAACCGGACAATGGCGGCCCGGAATATCGGCATCAGTCGGCGGACGCTTCATCGCAAGCTCAACCGCTATGGCTTGGAGGGAATTTGAACGCATCGGGGCATCCTTGCATCCAAGGGTGATCGTGTGTCTGCGCGTGAACCGATGATCCGGCTTCAGGAAATCATACACAGTCTCGAGGAGGGTAAATGGGCCAAGCGCATTCGCGGCTTGGTCTTGCTGTTGCTCATCGGTTGTCTGGGGCTGATTTACAACCTGAACCTCACGCAAAATTTTACGTCCCCCGAGGCGATGGACGCTGCGCAACTGGCCCGCAACATTGCCGAGGGACGCGGCTATACAACGCAGTTCATCCGGCCACTGAGCCTCGATATATTGCGGCAGCAAGGCGCTGTTTCCGATGAGCGACTCAACAGCGAATTCCCCGACATCACCAACCCGCCGGTGTACCCATTGCTGCTGGCCGGGTTGATAAAGGTGCTGCCGTTTGAGTTCGAGATCGACACGGTGCGGTTCCGCTATACTCCGCGTTATCAGCCGGAGGTGTTAATAAACTTGTTCAACCAGATACTTTTTTTTATCGCGCTCGTGCAAGTCTTCCGGCTGGGCGAAAGGCTGTTTGATCAGCCGGTAGCGTGGTGCGCGGCCCTCGTGTTTTTGGGGACTGAACTTTACTGGAAGTTCAGCACATCAGGTCTCCCGACGATGCTGCTGCTGTTTTTGTTCTTGGCACTGGTCAGGACGCTCGTGAGACTGGAAGAGGTGGGGAATGACGGGAGGCCGCGAGGCGGCGGCTGGTTTGCCGGGATGGCGCTTTGGGCCGGGGTGCTGGCTGGCTTGGGCGGGTTGACCCGCTACGGCTTTGCTTGGGTGATCCTGCCGGTGTTGGTTTACCTAGGCTGGTTCTTGGGCCGGCACCGGGGCCGGGCGGTGGGGATGGCGCTGCTGGGGTTTTTGCTCGTGATGTCGCCCTGGCTTGTGCGGAACGTGCAATTGAGCGGCAACCTGTTCGGCACGGCCGGAATGGCCCTGTACGCGCAGACCGACGACTTTCCCGGGGATACGCTTGAGCGAACCCTGTTTTACGAGCCAAGAAAAACTGACAGCGTTGAAAACGAGCAGGACGAAATTAAAGTGGGGGTGGCTGACCATGTCAGGTTGGGGGATATCGCGAACAAGCTGAAACGCAACCTCCGCCATCTGCTGGTTCATGAGTTGCCGCAATTTTCCGGTAGTTGGTTTGCGGTGGTTTGCCTCGTCGGGTTGGTCGTTCCGTTTCGGAACCGCTCGCTACGACGGCTGAGGTTTTTTTTGTTGATGACACTCGCGGTGTTTGCGCTTGGCCAGGCGATTGGCCGCACGCACCTTTCGGTAGCCAACAGCACACTGGGCGAGTTGTTGGGGAGGTCGCTTGGCCAAGGCGCCCCGGTGGTGGCTGCGTTGAGCGTGAATGGAGAGAACCTCCTGGCCATTCTTGGGCCGGTCTCTTTCCTGTTTGGCGCTGGGTTATTTTTCTCGCTGCTGGACCAGTGGAAAGTGGGTTTGCCGGAAATTCGCTTGGCTGCATCCACGGGGTTGGTCGTGGCGGCTTCGCTTCCGATGATCTTTAGCTTCCTGTTGCCGCATCCACGACCCGTGGCCGATCCGCCGTACCACCCGGCGCGTGTGAAGCACGTCTGGAACTCGCTGCGAGGAGAATTGGGGAAGGACGCTATCAGCGCCGGAGGCTTGTTGATGAGCGACATCCCATGGGCTGTGGCCTGGTACGGCGATCGGGATTGCGTGTGGTTGACCAGAAACGTCCAGCCTGATTTTTACACCCTCAACGACCAATTCCGACCTATCAGCGCGTTATACTTTACGGAGGCCACCACCGATCAGCGGTACGTTAGCCGGGTATTTGCTTCCAACGAGTCAAACTGGGAGAGATTTGTCCTAGCCATGCAGGTTGAGGGGGATTTACCTGATGGTTTTCCATTAAAAGCAGTTCTAAACGATTTTTCTCCCGGGCAGTGGCTGCTTTTTACGATCCCGGAAGACAAGCCATAGGTAATTGATGTCAGCAGGGTTGAGACAATGAAAAAAAACGAAAAACTTATGCAATTGGGGTTGACAGGGCCGGGTGGGCATCGACAATGCCCCTCCATTCAGCCCTGCTGACCGTTTGGGGTGGTTGACTGTGGATTTTCAGATAAAGCTATGAACAAAAGAATCATCACCTTGGGAGTTGCCGCGATTGGAGTTGCCGGAGTGCAGGCTGCTGACGCCGGCAAGGTCTGGGAAGTAACCGCCTCTTTGAGGGGGTTTTACGACGATAACTACACGACTTCGCCCGACGAACTCGCCGAGGAGAGTTGGGGCATTGAGGTCAGCCCCGGTATCAATTTCACACTCGGGGAAGGGACGGACATGGAGTTCAGCGCCGGGTACGCGTTTGGTATGCGCTACTACGAAGATCGGGAAAGCGACAATGAGGACTACGGCCACGAGTTGGGCATCAGCCTCGACAAGAAATTCTCCGACACATCGGTCCTGCTGTTGTCAAACGGCCTTGTGGTTGCCCAGGAGCCTGAGATACTGAACGGAGGCACCCCGCTTCGTACCGAGGGTGACAACCTGCGCAACACCTTCGCGGCACAATATCGACGGATTCTGTCAGGAAGCATTGGGGTAGAAGTTGGCTACGGGAATTCCATTTTCGACTACGAGGAGCAATACCATTCCGCACTTCTGGACCGGTCCTACAACGAAGTCAGTCTTGATGTGTTTTATGGCGTTGCCGAAACGGAATACTACGCCGGTTACCGTTACTCCTCGACCGACTTTGAAGGAGATGTCCTTCAAGTTCCTGGTTTGGTATTCGACCCCGGTGCCCGCAACAATCACGCCCATGCCGGATACGTTGGGGCACGCCATCAGTTGGACAAGAACATTCTCGCCGACGTGCGTGCGGGCGTCCAGAACGTCGATTATTACGATTTCGACCTCATGCCCGGATTGATACCGGAGGATGAGACTAGCCCGTATGTGGATGCTCGCATGGAGTGGGAATATGCCGAGGGGAGCAAACTAGTGGCGGGAGCGACCCTCGCCCGCGGAGCCACTGATCTGCAGGCTGCTGATCAGGAAATCACTTCGGTTTATGCCCAGCTGCTCCACAAGATCAGCGGCAGAATGCATGGCACCCTGACTGGCCGCTTTCAAGATGCTGAGATCAGTGGCGGTGGCGAGAAATTGGACGGCAAGGAGGAATCCCTTCTGCTGCTTGGTGCCAGCCTGACTTACGCAGTCGCCGACAACATCTGGGCTGAGTTGGCCTACAACTACGACGAGCTCGACTCGGACGTCCCGTACCGCAGTTTCGAGCGGAATTACTTGTCTGTAGGCATCGGCACAACTTATTGATTTCCTAGAACAAAAACTTTTCATGGGAGGCCGGAAGTGTTTATCTGGCCTCCCTTTTTTTCTGGGTTGTAGAAATGGATAAAATACCAAGTACAGAACAGTCCTCCGACAAGCTTCATATTCTGGATTATTGGCGGATCATTCGGGTTAGGTTCGTCGTCATTTTACTTGTTTTTTTGATTACGGCAGTGACGACCACCGTGGTGACGTTCCTACTACCTCCGACCTACATGAGTCTCTCCCGGATTTCTGTCGAGAAGGATACGTCGGATATTGCCCCGTTGCTTGGCATGCAATCCGGGCCAACGGCGTTTGACCCCTACTTCATCCAGACAGAGTTCGAAAAAATTCAGTCACAAAAGGTCTTGGACAAGGTCGTCGCCAAATGCGATTTGGCTGAGAGTTTAGTTTTGGGTAAATCATTAAACGAAAGCGAAGCGCGTAAAATCCTGGAAAAATCGATTGATGTTCGCCAGTACCGAAACACCAGCATCATCGAGCTTCGGGCGTACGACCGGAAACCGACGAAGGCTCAAGAAATTGCCCAGGCCCTTGCCTCGGAATACCAAAACCACAGGTCAAATTTGCAGAAGGATCGAGTGAAAAAAGGAATCGAGTCACTCAAAACCAGGATGGAGGAAATTAACACGGAGATTACCAGCATGCAGTCCGATGTGGACAGGTTTCGGACCGAATTAGGCATCTCCGATGCGGCCGGGGAGGAAAGTTATTCGATCATCGAGCCGGAAATCGTGCGCCGCTATGAGGTCGAGTTGATCACAGCCAAGGGGGTTCTCACGACACAGTCCAGTTTGCTTGACGGACTAAAGGGGCAATCTCCAGAAGAGTTGCGTGCCTCCATTCTGACCGCACACCCGGATGCCCAGTTGGATGCACTGACTCGCGAGTTTCACACCGGCCAGATAACGTTGGCCAACCAAAGCATCGACCTTGGAGATGAGCATCCGAGAATCAAGGGGTTGAAGAAAGTGGTGGCCACCCTTGAGGGGCAGATTAACGATCGGATAAAGGGAATCCTCGCAGGATTGGAGCTGAGAGTTCAATCCTCCAAGGCTCAAGTGGAGCAACTTCAGAGGGATGTCGAGGATGCAAAAAAACGGGAGTCAGACATGCGTGAAAAGGGACGTGAATATTTTAACGCCAAGCGGGAACTGGCAAACACCACGCGCATTCGTGACACCATCCTGTTGCGGGTCATGCAGGAGGAGGTGGATCTTGAATTGCCTAAGGAATCCACCGTGGAAATCATCGACGATGCGGATTTGCCCATCAGGGCCGTGAGGCCCAATATCCCACTGAATATCTCGCTTGGGGTTGTGGTCGGCCTGATTCTGGGTGTGGGACTCGCATTCTTTATCGAGTATCTGGACACTAGCGTGAAAACGATTGACGATGTCGAGCGTGCCCTTGGCGCGGCCGTTCTCGGTGTCATTCCTCAAAATGTGGGTTCCCTTCTGGAAGAAGGGGATGAAAGTCCCCACGCGGAAGCGTACCGGGTGCTGCGCACCAACATCCTTTTTGCCGGCCGTAAGTCTGAGAAACAGACCACGTTCAGCGTGGTAAGCGGCGGTGCGGGTGAGGGCAAGACAACGACCATGTTCAACCTGGCAGTGGTCTTTGCGCAGCAGGGCGACCGAATCCTGATTGTGGACTCCGATCTGCGTCGACCTTCAATGCATCGTTACCTCAAGGTGTCCAACAACATTGGACTGACCAACTACTTGCTGGGGCAGGTTGCTATTGATGAGGTCATCCAGACCACGGAGTTACCGTCGCTCCATTTCATCCCCAGCGGTAAACTACCCAGCAGTTCCATGGGAATTCTTAGTTCGGCCAAGATGAAGGAGTTCGTGCTCGAAATGAAGAGCCGCTACGACTATGTGTTCCTGGACGCTCCTCCAATCATGGGTGTGAGCGATGCGTCGGTACTCGCCAGCATGGTGGACATGTGTGTGCTGGTAGTTCAGTACCGCAAATACCCGCAACTCATGACCCAGCGGGCAAAGAGTATGGTGACCAAGGTTGGGGGTGAACTCGTGGGCGTGGTTCTCAACAACATCAATATTTCCCAGGATTCCTATTACTACTATTACAGTGGCTATTACTACGACTACTACTACAAGAGCCGTGAAAAGGAGGAGTCAGCCGACGAGACCCAAGGCGTGGAAAAGGAAGCCAAGCTGCTGGCCAATGCAGATCTCGGCGGGGAGGATGAGAAGCCCAAGTACTGATGGCTTTGGGTTATTCGAAGATGAATTTGATAAACTGTTTAATGAAATTTGTTTGTAGGGGTCTATTGTTGGCAGTTGTGTTATTTGCAGCGGGTTGCGAGACCACGCGCCCACAGCCAGTGAACCTGGGGGGCGGGACGAGCGACGTGCCGTTACCCGTCAACTCCGCTGACAGTCTCGAGCCCGGGAACCAAATCACTATTACCTTCAGCGGGTTGAGCACCATTCCGGTACCGTACATTTGCCGCATCCGTGAGGATGGCACAATCAGTCCCCCCTACCTGAAAAACCCAGTCACCGCTGCCGGGAAAACCATTGGTGAACTCGAGAGCGAACTGGAACAGGCATATGTGCCCGATATCTACAAGACCATCAACGTAACCATCAAGACAGCCGATCGTTTCTTTTACGTGGGGGGGGAGGTTCGTCAGCCCAGTCGTCAGATATTTATCGGCCGGATCACTGTTACCCAGGCCATCCAATCCGCTGGGGACTTCACCGACTTTGCCGACCAGAGGTCAGTGCGGGTGATTCGTGCCAGTGGCGAGGTGGACATCGTTGACTGTAAGGCGGCGCTGGATGACCCAACAAAGGATCTGACAGTTTATCCCGGGGATAATATTGTTGTAGAACGACGGCTTTTTTGAAGATACGACTTGAACCGATTGAAGAAGCCACGGCGGGCGACCCAATCGAGGCCCGTCGTTTTCCTTTTGCGCTTGGCCAAGCGAAGGAGTGCGATCTGAGGATCGATGCCAAGGGTGTATGGGGTAAGCATCTGATTCTCGACTACGACGGCAAAAACGGGATTACAGCAACCCCATGTCCGGATGCACTAGTTGTTGTCAACGGCGATTCCCACCGCAAAAAGTTCCGGTTGAATCACGGCGACCTGGTGGAACTGGGTGCCGCCAAGTTTCATTTCTGGTTTGCGCCGCTTGGCCAAATCGACCGGCGCGTGCTTGAAGGCTCGATCTGGGCGGCCTTGGCTCTATTGGCTCTTGGCCAGGCAGGAGTGATTGCTTGGCTTCTGAACTCAAGCTGATAATAACCCCAACCAATTGGATTCCAAAGAGTTGTTGAATTATTTACGGTGTATATGTTGCGGCCACTCTCTAAAAAACAAGCTGCCGATTGACAAGGTAACTGCTTTATGAAATCATCTGACGCTGTCCTGCGTGTGAAGCGGGACTTTCTTCTTGGGTCATAAGGTGGAATATACCCGTACCCGATCGAGATAAACGGAATGGTAAAAGTAAAAAGCAAAAAAACTGTAGCCAAAAAACCAGCCACAAAAAAGGCACCGGCCAAAAAGGCCAAAAAACCCGCGCAATCTAAGGCGACTGGCGCGAAGAAAAAAACAGCCGCCAAAAAAGCAGCAAAACCACCGGCTAAAAAACCGGTTGGTCGGCGTGTTAAACCAGCGGGTAAGCTAGCAACTAAAAAGTCGTTGCCAAAAAAACCGACCGCAACAAAGAAGGCTCCGGTCCGGAAGGCGGCCAAGAAGACAGTCAAAAAGGCAGCGGTCAAAAAAGCCGTGGCTAAAAAGGCGGCCAAGCCCGTTTCCAAGGTTCCCGCCAAAAAGACACCGGCAAAGAAACCTAAGGCCAAGGAAACCAAGGCCAAGAAAAAGGAAACCCTGCGGCCCGTTGGGGAATCTAGCGAAGAGCCCCAGAGAGCAGACATGCTCAATCTGCCACCCGAGGAGCCCGACTTTTCTAAGGATGAGGAATTTAACTTACCGAACAAGATTAAAGAACTAGTACAGTTGGCTCAGGACCAGGGTCACCTGACCATCTCTGACATCAACGAGGCTTTACCCAAGGATTTGGTAACTCCGGAGAAACTGGACGAAGTATTCGCCAAGTTGAAAAGTCTTGAGGTGGAGATTGTCGAGCAACTGGACTCAGCACCTCGCCAAAAACCGGCTCAATCAGAGAGCGAGGCCGAAAAAAGCCGGCTGGACATTCTCGATGACCCGGTTCGTATGTACCTCAAGCAGATGGGGCAGGTGCCGTTGTTGACGCGCGAGCAGGAGGTGGAGATTTCCAAGCGGATTGAGGCCGCCGAACTGGAGGTCAAGCGCATACTGTACAGCCTTGGCTTTACCGCCAAGGAACACATCGCCCTGGCTGAAAAGCTGACCGCCGATCCCCCCAAGGAACGTTTTGACCGGGTCACGATCGACAAGGTAATCGAGACCCGTGAAAAACATATCAGGACGTTGCACCGCCTCATTAAAAAGGTGAGGGAGGAGGATTCCGAGGTGGACAAAAAATACACCGCTTGGCGTCGAGCCGCCAAGTCTAAGTCGAAGAAGGCCTACGAGGCATTCGAGAAATTGAACGAGAAACTGCAGAAAAACTTCCCGAAGTTTCTTTTCAAACAGAAAGTAATCGAGGAAATGGGCCTGGTCGCGGACAATATCCACGACAAGATGCAGCAGAACTTTAGGGCCATCGAGCAGTTGCAGCAGGCTCCCAAGTCGTCGCAGACCGACATGATGCTCAAGGGCGAGGAAGGAAAACTGGCCGCTCTCGAGGCCTTTGTCCGGAAGCCCTCCGAGGCCTACCTCACGACCTATGGGGAACTGCAGCACTTCGCCCGCAAGGCTCACCAGGCCAAGGGCGAGATGATCGAGGCCAACCTGCGGCTCGTGATTTCCATTGCCAAGAAATACACCAACCGGGGGCTGTCGTTCCTCGACCTGATTCAGGAAGGCAATGTCGGCCTGATGAAGGCGGTCGAGAAGTTCGAATACCGCCGTGGCTACAAGTTCTCCACCTACGCCACGTGGTGGATCCGCCAGGCCATCACTCGCTCGATTGCAGATCAGGCTCGGACGATCCGCATACCGGTACACATGATCGAGACCATCAACAAGCTGATGCGTGTGCAGAAGCAGCTCGTCCAGGAATTTGGCCGTGAGGCTACACCAGAGGAAATTGCTGACGAGATGGAGCTGGCGGTCGATCGCGTGCGGGCAATCATGAAGATGGCGCAGCAACCCATTTCGCTGCAAGCTCCCGTTGGCGACAGCGAAGACACCAGCTTCGGTGATTTCATCGAGGACAAGAGTGCAGAGAACCCGACCGACATGGCCAGCTATAGTCTTCTT
This sequence comes from Pedosphaera sp., assembly GCA_022451065.1. Taxonomy (GTDB): domain Bacteria; phylum Verrucomicrobiota; class Verrucomicrobiia; order Limisphaerales; family UBA1096; genus UBA1096. The sequence continues at coordinate 11,369 of JAKUOU010000051.1, forward strand.
AAGGATCGGCTAGGCGATGTGCTGACCTCGCTGACCGAGCGCGAGCGCAAGGTGCTCGAGTTGCGTTTCGGCCTGTCTGATGGTTACTCCCGTACCCTCGAGGAGGTGGGCAAGCAGTTCAAGGTCACCCGTGAGCGCATCCGGCAGATTGAGGCCAAGGCGCTCCGCAAGATGCGCCATCCAACGCGCATCCGGCAATTGTCCGGTTTCCTCGAGCGGGAGGAGTTCCTCGTTTCTTAGGCAGAAATGACAAAAAGCCCTTCCACCAGGAGGGCTTTTTTGTTTCCACTTGACCAAGCGCACATGGAGTCCGGATCAGGTATTCCGCGAACTGAAGACCTGTTTGACCTTGACCAAACGGATCACGCGAGCTTGTTCGGCTCGCTTGACCAGGTGTGGGAGGTGATCCCGCGCATCAGTGACTATCTTCTCGCCAATCTGCGACCGGGGCAGCTTGGCCAAGCGCACGGCCAGGCGGTGATCGAGGGCGATGTGTTCATCGGTGAAGGTACGTTGATCGAGGCCGGGGCGCTAGTTCATGGGCCAGTTTGGATCGGTCGCAACTGCAGGATTGGCCACGGCGCAACTCTACGCAGCAACGTGATCATCGGCGATGGCTGCGTGGTCGGCCACGCGGCCGAGTTGAAAAACGCGGTGCTGTTCAACGGTTGCGACGTGCCGCACTTCAACTACGTCGGTGACTCGGTGCTGGGCTACCGCGTTCATCTCGGTGCCGGGGTGATGCTCTCCAACTACCGGCTGATTCGTGGCAACGTCAACGTACATCTAGCTTCCGGGCCGGTGGACAGCGGCTTGGCCAAGTTCGGCGCATTGATCGGCGACCGAACCGAGATAGGCTGTAATTCCGTACTCAACCCCGGCGCAATCATCGGCCGCGACTGTGTGCTCTACCCGAACGTTACCTTCACCGGCGTGCTGCCGGCGAGGCGTCTGGTCAAAAACAGAAGTGAGCTGGCCGTTGTCGAAAAACTGGAGATGGTCGAGTGATCAGTTTCATCGATGAGGAGCAGGGCACCGGCCTCGACCTGGTTGCCGCGACCGAGACGTTTTTTTCCGAAAGTGGCCTGTTGTCTAAGGCGAAGAATTTTGAGTTCCGCCACGAGCAACAGCAGATGGCCGTGGCGGTGGCCAAGGCGCTGAAAGGCAGTGAGCACCTCATCGTCGAGGCCGGCACCGGCGTCGGCAAAAGCCTGGCCTACCTCACCCCGGCCATCTTTCACGCGGTCAGCCAAAACAAAAAAGCAGTCATCTCGACCCATACCATCAACCTACAGGAGCAGCTCACCGAAAAGGATCTGCCGATGCTCAAGCAAGTGCTGCCGGTCGAGTTTTCATTCACGATGCTCAAGGGCCGGGGCAACTACCTCTGCACCCGGCGTTTGCAGCGTGCGAGGCAACAGGCGGCGACGTTGCTAACATCCCCCGAAATGGAGGAACTCAAGCGCATCACCGAGTGGGCAAAGAAGACGACCGATGGCAGCCTGTCCGACTTTGAAATCACGCCTGACCCGAAGGTGTGGGACTTGGTCAACTCGGAGCGGGGGCTGTGTTCATCGAAGCTCTGCGGGCACAGCTCCGACATTGCGAAGATGGGCCAGACCTGTTTTTACCAGCGCGCCCGAAGCCGGATTCTTTCCGCCGACGTGCTGGTGCTGAACCATTCGCTGTTTTTCAGCCTACTCGGCGACGATGGCCGAGAAGATGACGAACCCAACGAGGAGGAGGGAGTACTGTTTCAAAACGACTTCGTGATTCTCGACGAGGCGCACAACATTGGCCCGGTGGCATCGAGGCACATGGGCTTGAGCGTCTCGAGCGGTCAGGTGCGGTTCAACTTGCAGCGGCTTTGGAATCCCAAGACCGGCAAGGGGCTGTTGGGATTGCTGCGCGAGGCCAAGGCGACACGATCGGTGGAGGATGCTTCGGCGGCGATGGAGCAGTTTTTCGGCGAACTCGAGGTGGCGTGCGACGAGTTAAGCGAGCAACAGGCCGGGAGCAGCAAGTTCGGTGGCAACAAAAACCGTGTGTGGAAGGAGCTGCGCGTGCGCCAATCCGACCTGATCGACGACACGCTGACATTGCCGCTTCAGCGCGTGCGCGAGGCGCTGGTGCAGGCGCGTGATGGCACCGATGACGTCGATACCGGGCAGGAGTTGGCGGAGTTCAACCGGCGTGTCGGCGAGCTTCGAGAAGGAGTGAAACTGTTCCTCTCGCAGGAGTCGGATGACCACGTTTACTGGGTGGAAAAGTCCGGCAAGGCCGGGACGATCCTGTCGCTGAACGCAGCGCCGGTGGATGTCGCGGTTCACCTGCGGCGGCGGCTGTTTCGCTGCAGCTCGCCGGTGGTGCTGACGAGCGCCACGTTGGCCTTGAGCGATTCCACCTTGGACAAGGGCAAGAGCGGGCTCGATTATTTCGCCGGTCAGATCGGTGCGGAGCAAGTCAACGCGCTGCAGGTCGGTTCGCCGTTCGATTACGATCGGCAGATGAAATTGTTCATCGCCGGCAAGATGCCCGACCCGCGCGAGCCGGAATTTCGAGACGCCTTGACCGGGCAGCTCCGTCATTTTATCGAGTTGAGTGAAGGCCGGGCTTTCGTGCTGTTTACAAACTTCAAGCTGATGCGAGAAGTGGCGGAGGAACTCGAGGGCTTCTGTGCCGATCATGGCTGGGATTGCCTGGTGCAGGGGGCCGGCGTGCCGCGCTCGACGATGCTCGAGCGGTTCAAGCTCGATGAGCACTCGGTGTTGTTCGGCACGGACAGCTTTTGGCAAGGCGTCGATGTGCCAGGCGACGCGCTGCGAAACGTCATCATCACGCGGCTACCGTTCGCCGTGCCGGATCATCCGCTGGTCGAGGCGAAGATCGAAGCGATCGAGGCACGCAACGGTAACCCGTTCATGGAGTTTTCGCTGCCGGTGGCGGTGCTGAGATTTCGGCAGGGCGTCGGCCGGCTCATCCGAACCAAGAGCGACGAGGGCATCGTCGTGGTGCTCGACAACCGCGTACTGACCAAGAGGTACGGCCAGATTTTCCTCGATTCACTGCCCAAGTGCCCGACCGAAATCGTGTAATTTTTTCCAGATTGGCCTGTTCGAGAATTGAACAGGCCGAACCCCGGAGGCATCCTAATCCCCGATGAGCGTGCGCGTTCTGGGTTTCATTTTTTTTCTGGCGACAGCAGCCAGTATTTCAGCGCAGTTCGATGACCCTTTCGGCGGCGGCCAAGCCGATGGCAGCCAAGCGGCGACGAAGGTCAAGTTGTTGGTGTCCCACGACACGATCAAGCCGGGCTCGACGGTGACGGCCGGCCTCGAGTTGACCATGGCCGACGGTTGGCACACCTACTGGATAAACCCTGGTGAAGCTGGCATTGCGACTTCTGTCGAATGGAAGTTACCCAAGGGCGTGACCGCCGGACAGATTCAATGGCCGATGCCGGAGAAGTTTACAGCGCTTGGCTCGATCGGCTACGGCTATCACGACAAAACAATCCTGCTCGTGCCTCTGGCCATTGCTGCCGACGTTGAGCCTGGCCAAGCGACGATCTCAGGCAAAGTCAGTTGGCTCGAGTGCAAGGAGCTCTGCATCCCGCGCGATCAGCAGGTGAGCGCAACGTTGGTGATCGCCGGGACGGCCAAGCTCTCGGCCGCCGCCGCTGAGCTCGATGCGACAAAAAAGAAATTGCCAAAAGCCGATGTCAGGTTGGCCGTCAAGGCCTGGTGGGATGGCGCGGTCAAGGATGATGAACGGGCATTGCTGATCGAGTTCGACGCCGGCCAAGCGGGTGCCGATGCCGATTTCTTTTCGATGCCCTTCGAGTCGTTCGACGTTTCGCCGGAGAGCGAAGTGAACGCCTCTGCCGTAACCAGGGTCCGTATCAAAAAAACGGTAACGAAGTTTGAGGGTGTTTGGCCAAGCGAGCTCACCGGCTTGGCTGTCCGCAATCTGAAGGATCACGACAAGATGGAGGCATTCGAAGTCAAGTTCCCGGTTTTGGCCTCCGCATCGGGCTCTGCCGGAACGACAGCGGCCGCCGAGCCGCTGCCAACAGCTACCGCTGGCAAGTCGCTTTGGCAGATGCTGGTGTATGCGTTCATTGGCGGTCTGATTTTAAACGTCATGCCGTGCGTGCTGCCGGTGATCTCGCTGAAAATTCTAGGCTTCGTCAATCAAAGCAAGGAGTCGCCAGCGCGCGTGCGGCTGCTGGGGATGCTTTACGGCGCAGGTGTGGTCGTGTCGTTTTTGGTGTTGGCCGGTGTGGTGATCGGCGTGAAAAGCGCCGGCGAAATGGCGAGCTGGGGTATGCAAATGTCCAACCCGCAGTTCGTCGTTTTGTTGACCATCCTCATCACCTTGGTGGCCCTGAATTTGTTCGGGTTGTTCGAGGTGACGCTGGGCTCAGTCGGAGCTGCGGCCGGCTCGGTGGCGAGTCGGGAAGGAGCGGGAGGCGCGTTTTTCAACGGCGTCCTGGCCACGGTATTGGCGACGCCATGCACGGCACCGTTCCTCGCGCCGGCGCTTGGCTTTGCCTTCACGCAAACCGCCGCCGTGATAGTACTGATGTTTGTCACCGTTGCGCTTGGCCTCGCGTTGCCGTATGTCGTGCTGAGTTGGAATCCACGACTAATGCGTTTCCTGCCCAAGCCGGGATCGTGGATGGAAAAGTTCAAGGTGGCAATGGGCTTCCCGATGTTGGCCACCGCGATTTGGCTGTTCACGGTGAGTTATGAATATTACGGCGACCGCATTTTGTGGTTCGGTATTTTTCTGACCGTGCTTGCCATGGCACTCTGGGTATTTGGAGAGTTTTTTCAGCGCGGAATCAAGCGGCGCGGCCTGGCCCTGGGCATCGCCGGGGGGCTTGCACTTGGCGGGATCGTGTTCGGTCTTGAGGGCCAAATGCAATGGCGAACCCCGACCGACCCGTCGGCGGCCAAGGCTGATGTGGTGCAGGATTTCCCCGGGGGAATCCGCTGGCACCGTTGGTCGCCGGAGGCCGTGGCCAAGGCGCGCGAAGGGGGGCAACCCGTGCTGATTGACTTCACGGCCAAGTGGTGTGCGACCTGTATTTGGAACAAAAAAACGAGCATCGATATCGAGTCGGTGCGAACGGTGTTGGCCGACAAAAATATCAAGGCATTTCGGGCAGACTACACGCGTCGGCCGGATTATATCACCGAGGAATTGCGCCGCTGGGGCAGAGCGGGCGTGCCGCTTGTGTTGGTTTTTCCGTCCGACAAAACCAAGCAACCCAAGCTACTCCCTGAGTTGCTGAGCGCCGACACCGTCCTTACCTCCTTAAACGAGGCTACCGACTGAGTCGCTTGGGTAAGCGCTATTCATTCAAGATGCCAAGGTCTTGAAGGAATGGTTTCAAGGAGCGGGGGCGGCCGAGGAATTTCTCGATCGACTCGCTGACGTCGCGTGAGTCGCCCACCTCGTAAATCTCCCTCCGCAGGCGCAGGCCTGCTGCGCTGTCGAAGTAGCGGTCGGGCGCGTTTTCGAACACTGTGGCCATGTCGGCGGAGATTGAGTCGGCCCAGGCGTAGCCGTAGTAGCCGGCGTCGTAGCCCATGAGGTGGCCGAAGTAGCCGACGAACGATGTATTTTCCTGCGGCTTTAGATAGACCGCCTCGGTGATTTGGTTGGACAGTGCGACCGGCTCGACGATCCGGGCCTCCTCTACCGTCAGCGAGTGCAGGCTCAGGTCGACGAGTCCGTACGAAAGCTGGCCGCGATAGTGTCGGGCGATGGTGGCTTTCTTTGCCTCCTTGAGTTTTGCCAGTACGGATTCCGGTATTTTTTTCGACGAGTCACGATAGTCAGCGGCGAACGAGTCGAGCACGGTCTTGTCCCAAATCCAGTTCTCGAGCATTTGAGACGGTGCCTCGACGAAGTCGCGCGGCACACTCGTGCCGGCGAAACGGGTGTATCGGGTCTGCGTGAGGATGCCGTGCAGCGCATGGCCGAACTCATGGAAGAGCGTTTCGACGTTGTCGTGTGATAGCAGCGATGGCTTGTCCTTGCCAGCCGTGGGGAAGTTGCAAATCAGCGCAACGGTAGGCCGCTGGTAGGTGCCGTCCGGCAGGCGTTTTCCGGAGATCAGTGGGAACATCGCGAAGTGGTTGTACTTGCCCTCGCGCGGAAACATGTCGAGGTATAACGCGCCCATCGGGTTGCCGGTGGCCGCGTCGTAAACTAGGTGCAGCGTCACTTGGTTATTCCATTTATATGGTGCGGTGGCGGCCACAATCTTAAGGCCGAAGATGCGCTCGTACACGCGGAACATCCCGTGCAGCGTCTGTTCGTAAGGGAAAAACACGCGAAGCTGCTCGGTGTCCACTGAGTACTTCTCCTTTTTTAGCAGGTTCATGTAGTAGAAGGCATCCCACATTTTGAGGGAAGCATTCGAGTCGCCAGTTTCACGGCGCTTCAACGTGTTGAACTGCGCAAGTTCGGACTGCCACTTCGGCTCGAGGCCGCGCTTGAGGTTCATCAAAAACTCGCGTGCTGTGGTGCCGTTGCCGGCCATCTTGACTTCGCAGCGGTAGTCTGCCCACGTCTTGTAGCCGAGCTTGGTGGCGATGTTGGCGCGGAGTTGCAGTACGGTTTTTAGCAGCGGGATGTTTTTTTCACGGGCAAGCCGTTTGCGCTCGCCGGAGATGCGTTTGCGCGTGGCCTCCGGTTTGGCGCTGCGCATGACATTGAGATAGTGAAACGTCACGTTGGCCTGGAGCGTGTACTCGTCGCCGCCGGTCTTGACCTGCTCAAGGAAACTTTCCGGCAGCCCCTCGAGCTGTGCGCCCGTGAATTTCAGCTCCTTCTTTGCGTTGGTGATGTTCGTGCGGAACTCGGTGGTCGCGGCGGAGAGTTCTTTGCGGAGCTGTTCAACCTCGTCGCGCTCGGCCTTCGCCAGGTGCAGGCCGGCCCGGCGATAGTCTCGCAGCGTCTGCTCCAGCAGCCGCTTGGCCTCGCCGCTTAGCCTGGGCGACGAGTCGGCGTACGCTTTGACCACGCGGTAAACATCCTCGCGATAATCCAGGCCGACGGCCCACTCGTCGAACTGCTTGATCGCATCGGTGGCCTGCGCGCGGTGTTCGGCGTTCTCGCTGGTTTCCTTGAGCATATAGGTGCGGTTGGCCACCAGCGACAGGTCAAACGCCAAGTCATCGAGCGCGCCGATCGTGTTGTCGAAGGTCGCCTCGCTTGGCTTGATGATACCGATGGTATCGAGCCGGGCGTCAGCATCGGCGATCACGGCCGTGATGGCATCGAGCGAGGCCTGCGGCGTGGTTTCAAATGGCGGCAGTGCGACTCGTGTGCGGTTGCGCTTGGCCAAGCGCTCGAACTCTGCCCAGTCACCAGAAAATCCGGCCTTGGGGGTGAGACTTGTTTTCGGAGAAGAACAGGAGGCAAGAATGCCGACTGCAACGATCAGAGAGATGCGAAAAAACATGAGCGACAAGCTACCGTTGGCCCGTGGTGCGGCTCAAGCAGATTCACGGTACAACGATGCCGCCCACCGATTGGTCAAGCGCTAGGTCGTTGATGCGTCGCGCCTTGATGGCGACGTACGGTGGGATGTATTGGCTGCGGTGCCGGAACGTCCCCGGCTCGGCGGCGTGGTCCCCATGCTTCGGTTCAGCGAGATCCTCGATCACAAAGCCGCTGCGGCAGAGGCCGCCTATTATCTCCTCCCAGCGATGCACGAACTCAAGCGCGCCTTTTTCCCGATGCTCAAACTCGCCGTGTAGTGGCGGTACCGGCCCCTTGGCATAGTAATCCTCGGTGATGGTGTATCCGCTGGGAAAGGGCGTCGGCGTGGCTTGCAGGTTGGCCGGCTGTTTGTGCTGGCTGAGGTACTGCCCGTTATTGCGCAGCACGCGGGCGATCTCGGTGTAAACTTTGGCCAGATTCGGCACGTAGCAGGTGCTGACCGGCTGGGTGACAAGGTCGAACGATGCATTGGGGAGCATCGATAGATCGTCCATCGACGCTGAGATGGTTTGTACCTCGAGGCCGCGCTCGCGGGCGACCAGCCGATCTTGCTCGAGCATCCCCGGGCTAATGTCCACCACCGTGACTTTAGCACCGGCGGCGGCGTAAAGCGGAGCCTGCAAACCTCCGCCGCCGGCGAGGCAGAGGACGTGTTTGCCGTCCAGACCGCCGTCGATCCAGCCCCGGCTGTTGATGGCTTTCAGCGGGTCGTCGAATTCGTCGTCGCGGGCGGTGCGAGTGTGCAGGAGGCCTTGCTGGACGCGTTCGTCCCAGACACGGCGGTTATGGTCTTGGGCAATTTCCACGCGGGCGTTTTAGCCTTGGCCAAGCGTTGAGCCAAGCTCAGCGACGCAAGTCGCGGAGATTTGCGTTTCCCATCAGCTGTGTTTCTGTTACACCCCCCCGCCATGTCCTTCAATTCACTGGGACTTTCCGACACAGTTCTCAAAGGGATCCGGGCAATGGGTTACGAAGACCCGACGCCGATCCAGCTTCGGGGTATCCCACTGTTTCTTGAGGGTCGGGACTTGATTGGCAGCGCGCAAACCGGCACTGGCAAAACCGCGGCGTTTGGCCTACCCATCCTCACGAAGCTCGACAAACCGGCGGACACACCGCGCGCGCTGATCGTTGAGCCGACGCGGGAATTGGCCTCGCAGGTCGAGACGGCGTTCCGGGATTTTTCGCGATATTCGGACCTGCGAACGACGGTTGTTTACGGCGGCGTCAAATACGGTAAACAGACCGACGCGTTGAAAAACGGAACCGACATCGTTGTTGCTACGCCGGGGCGGTTGCTCGACCACTTGTCTCAAAAAAATTTGACACTAAAAAACATCGAGTACCTCGTGCTCGACGAGGCCGACCGGATGCTCGACATGGGCTTCATGCCGGACGTCAAGAAAATCATCCAGAAATGCCCGGAAAAACGGCACACATCCCTTTTCTCAGCGACCATTCCGCCTATCATCGAGACGATCATCCAGTGGGCGATGAAAGACCCGGAGACAGTCGAGATCGGGATGCGCCGCTCCGTGGCCGACACCGTTTCGCACTCTGTTTATCCGGTGTCGTTTGACCAGAAAAACGACCTCGTTCTGGCGCTACTCGGTAAGGTGGACTTCGATTCAGTCATTGTGTTCTGTCGCACCAAGGTGGGTGCCGACAAGGTGGGGAGCCTGCTGAAACGCCAGAATCATTCTGTGGCAATTCTCCATTCAAACCGAACCCAGTCCGAGCGGGAACGCTCGCTCAACGGCTTCCGGGATGGGAAATTCGAGGTTCTGGTCGCCACAGACATCGCCTCGCGTGGACTGGACATTGCCAACGTCAGCCATGTCGTCAACTACGACGTGCCGCAGCATCCCGAGGACTACGTCCATCGCATTGGCCGGACAGGTCGTGCTGCAGCCTCCGGGGATGCCTTTACCATCATGGTGGCTGAGGATCGCCAGCATATGGAGGCTGTCGAGCGGTTTATAGGCAAGAAAATCAACCGGGAAAAAATGGATGGCTTCGACTACAAGTACACCTCACTGTTCGACGACGGGAAACTTGGGTCGACCCCGCGTTTTCGTGGCGGCTCCATCGGCCGGGGTTATTCTTTTGGCATGTCCACCCGCAAGGGCGGAGGCCGTCGTCGCCGTCGTTAACCCTCCGTCTGGTCTAAATCCAACCCCGCAGCTTGTAGTAGAGCCACCCGACCTGCTCATGCAGGTAAATACCAAGCGACTGAAAACCGCCTGAGCTGGGAACTATACTGTATATTCTGAAATCTGTCTCGAGCGAACTTAGTCCCTCGAAATCTGACCCGACAGCAACCACCTCCAACCCGGTTTTTTTGAATAGTGCTTCAGCTCTTCTCATATGGTAAGCGGAAGTCACAAGGATGATTTTTTTCCACCCATTCTTTTCTGCCAATACTTTTGTCTGATCAGCTTCATCTTTGGTGTTACTGGAGTAATCCAATACGTGAATGGGTGAATCGAAGGGTTTCCAAGATTCGAGCCATTCGGCGATTAGTTGTCCATGCAATCCTGTTTGCCCAGATGAGGAGTATTTACCGCCACCGATCACCAACGCTTCACCTTTTTTCAAACGGACGAGTTCAGCAGCAGTGATTATTCTATCGGTCGCTCCGCTGAATTCAATTGAGTTAACGCCATAATTTGAAAATCCATGTGAACCGCCCAGCAATACAACGGCGTCGCATTCAGGGAGGGAGCTGAAATTCTCGACTACGTAAGGTTTTTCGAGAGTAGAGAGGAGGTAGACTGGGAGTTTTGTGCTGCCGATGAGGGTGATGAACAGGGCCAGACCGCCGGTGAAAAGTGCCTGTCGCTTCTCTTTTTTAATCACGGCACGGAGGCAGGCAATAAGCAACACCAGCCAAATCAAACTGATAGGGTCCAGGAAGCGATCCACCATTTTTGACAGGAAATACATCATGCGGCGCGCATGCTTCGATGAATTAGCCATAGTTGCCCAGCATAAAACGCTGGATTGAGTTTTTCGGGCCAAGCGAGCAACCTTCTTGCCGGCATGAAAGGGAGGTTGTTTTCATTTCTCGTCGTTCTGCTGGCCGGCGCCGCGCTTGGCCAAGCGGCAAGTCAGATGCCGTTGTCGATCGAGACGTTGGCGACCAAGGCCGACGCGGTGGTGCACGGCAAAGTCGTTCGTATGTCCTGCCAGCGCGATGACGGAGGCCGCATTTTCACCAAGGTGCATCTCCAGATAATCGAGCAGGTGAAAGGCCAAGAGCGTGGCGCTGGGCTGGTGATTGTCCAGGGCGGCGGTGTGCTGGGACGGCGGATTGCCCACTCGCCGATCCAGCCGAGGTACAGAGTCGGCGCGGAGGTGATTGTGTTTGTGGTGTTCAACAGCCGTGGCGAGGCGGTGACGCTTGGACTGAACCAGGGCAAGTTTGACGTCGTGAGGGCATCAGAAACCGGCTTGACGACTGTCCGGAATCCGTTCCACGGCCTGGCTAAGCGGGACGATCCGCGCGCGGTGGTGAAGCGCGCACTTGGCCAAGCGAAACCGCTGACGCTGACCGGGTTGATGCGCCGGGTGAGGAGGGCCGCGAAGTGAGTCGCTGTTTCACGATCGCCGTTGCGCTTGTTTTAGCCCAAGCCGCCTCGGCATTTGTTCTGTTTAAAAACGAGGCCGACCAACCGCTACGCTGGCGGCTCGACGAGTTGAATCCGCTCATTCATCCTAATGTGATTAATCGCAACACGCGCGCCATCCGTTACTACTTGGCCAGGGATGCGTGGTCGGATCAAAACTCCGAGGCAGAGTTGAACGCGGTTCGTACCGCGATTGGCCAATGGCAGTCGGTGCCTCAGACGGTGTTAAAATTCGAGGAGGCCGGCTTGGTGCCGCCCGGCGTGGACATCAACGGCGAAGACAACACCAACATCGTATACTGGGTAAAAGAGGCTGCCGCGAATGGCGCCGTGTTGGTCAACAACGAACGGACGGAGATCAGCGGCGCGTTGGCGGTGACGTTCCCGATGTATTTCGACGACTATACGATCGTCGAGGCGGACATGGTCTTTAACGGCGTCGATAACCGGTGGTTCGCCGATTACAATAATTCGTTTTCCGCCGACAACTTTGTTGAGGCGGTTGCGTTACATGAGTTTGGCCATTTCATCGGGTTGCAGCACTCGCCGCTGGGGGCGGCGACGATGTTTTCGAGAACCGGCGCTGGCGTGGGCCTGGCTGTTGGGTTGTTGAAGGACGAGGTTGCGGCTACGCAGACGCTATATGGCAAATCGGACGCCTTGGCCAAGTTCGGGTCGATCGTCGGCAAAGTGACGATGGAACAAGGCCTGGTCTTCGGGGCGGTGGTGCTGGCCGAGGATGCACACGGCAACATCATCCAATCGACTGTTAGCGAGCGCAACGGGCGGTACGAATTGACGGCGCTCCACCCCGCGACATATCGGCTGCGTGTTGCGCCGTTGTATCCGCCGGAGACCCAGCCGCATCCGCTGGTTCGCGACATCGATATTTCGTTCGAGCACCAGGGCGCCGAGACAAATTTCCGCCCGACCGGCTACAAGCAGGCGGCGGTGAGCACCGGCAAGACGTCGACAGTGGATTTTGCCGTCAAGAAGGGCCGGGCGCCGTTTTACGTCTCGGCGATGAGGCCACCCACAACGAAACAAAACCTGCTTCAGCTAGTGTTCGAACCATTCGCGCTCGAGCGCACCGGCAAAAAACAAACGATCGGCATCTATTCACCCACCCTGCCGACGAGCGGTGCGACGCTGCGGTTGACTGGCGACGGGGTGACCCACGGCGAAACGACATTCAACCCGGATGCGTTTGACGGTTTTAGACTGATCTCGGTGGAGGTCACCGTGGCGAAGAATGCTGCGCCTGGGGTACGGAGCTTGATCGTGCAAAAAGGAAACGACTTGGCCTACATCAACGGATTTGTCGAGATCATTTCCGGCGAGCAGGATCATAACTTCGACGACTTAGACGATCGCTGGCAGCGGGAACAGTTCGCTGTTTTTTCCAGTGCCGAGGCGCACGCCGACACCGATCCGGATGCCGATGGCTACACCAATCGCGAGGAGTTTTTGACCGGGAAAAACCCGATGGATACCGGTTCATTTCCGCTGCTGGAAATTGGGAGTATTTCCGTCGATGAACTAGGGACCTCCCTCCAGTGGGGCAGCGTGCCGGGCAAGCGTTACCAGGTCTGGAGCAAGCCGAACGCGGCCCTGGCCAAGTGGCGTGAAGTCGGTGAACCGGTGACGGCCCAGCGGTCGTTCACATTTTTTATCGATCCAGCTGAACGGGAGCAGTTTCAGTTTTATCGCGTGCAGGCGTTGCCCTAGCCAAAAAACCGTTTCAAAAAGCGGCCGGTGTGGGAGCGCTTGGTCTTGGCGATCTTGGCCGGCGTTCCCTGGGCGACGATTTGACCGCCTGCTTCGCCACCCTCGGGGCCGAGGTCGATCACCCAGTCTGCGGCGGCGATAAGGTCGAGGTTGTGCTCGATGACCAGCACTGTGTGGCCGCCCTCGACCAGGCGTTGAAGTACCCCGACCAGGCGCCGCACATCAGCCATGTGCAGGCCGATTGTTGGCTCCTCAAGGAGGAAGAGGTTTTTTCTCGAGTCGGAGTTGAGCCGGGCAGCGTTGTCGCTGATGCCGCTCAGCAGGTGGGTGACAAGCCTGACGCGCTGGGCTTCGCCGCCGCTGAGAGTCGGGCTGGTCTGGCCCAGTTTTAGGTAACCGAGCCCGGTATCCTTGAGCGCCTTGAGCGGCCGGAAAATTTTCGGTATAGCGCTAAACATCCCAGCTGCCTCGTTGACGCTTAAGTCGAGCACCCCGGCGATTGTTTTGCCGTTGTAAAGTATGTCCAGCACCTCCGGGCTGTAGCGGCTGCCCTGGCATGTGTCGCATGTCATGAAGGCGGGCGGCAGGAAGTTCATCTCAAGTTTTACGATGCCTGCGCCCTTGCATTCGGGGCAGCGGCCCTGCGGGCTGTTGAACGAAAACCGTGCCGGGCCGAAGCCGCGCATCCGGGCCTCCGGCACCTGCGCGAACAGTTGGCGGATGGTGTCGAAAAAACCGACATAGGTCGCCGGCACCGAGCGCGGTGTTCGACCAATCGGCGACTGGTCCACCTCGTGCACGGCCTTGATTTGAACCATGCCCTCGATGTTTTTTTTGCGCCTGGTTTTCAGCTCCGCCCGCACGGCGGGCAGGATGCACTCGCGCACGAGCGTGCTTTTACCGGAGCCGCTCACGCCGGTCACGGCCGTGAAACGGCCAAGCGGCACGGCGACGGAGACATTCTTCAAATTATTTGTACACAACCCGCGGAAGATGAGTGAGGGTGTTTTGTTTTTCCGGCTGGCACTGCGCCTGGTCAGGGGCGGGTCGGTCGGTCGCGCCTGGCCAAGCGCTTGGCCGCGGGAATGTTGGCCGGCCAACTCGGTTCCAGTCA
>JAKUOU010000052.1 GCA_022451065.1 Pedosphaera sp.
AACTGGTTTCAGCTAATGGTGGTTTTTTCTGCTTTAGCTGTCATGGTATCGGTGAGTTGGAGCCGGCGCAGGTGTTCGATGCGCAGGGCATCAATCTCGCAAGGGTCGGTGAACGATTGTTGCCGGAGTATTTTCGGAGGTGGATGCGTAATCCGCTGCGGGTCGATCCGCAAACCAAGATGCCGGCCTATTTTCACCAGGGCCAAAGCGCCCTGTTCGAGGTGCTCGACGGCGATGCGGAGTTGCAGATCGAGGCGCTTTACCACTACATTTTGCAAGGCAGCGAGATGATTCCGCCCGGACAGCCGGAAAATTAGATTTTTTAGGAAACGGTTCGGAATGCTGAGTTAATTCATGGAACAGATCGTATGGATTTAAATTTATGTTCCGCCGGTTGATCCATCAACTATAGGACCGTGATTACCCTTATCTTCAGGTGATCAATCAACTTACCAATCTGGTGGCGGGGAATTTCAATTGATTTTCCGGCCTACACCCCGTATTTAACGCGCCGCTTCAGTTGAGTTTACAGGGCAAAACAGCGTTGGTGACCGGCGGCGCCCGAGGTATCGGTCTTGCAACGGCGCAGCGTTTGTTGCGGGACGGCGCGCGCTGTGTGATTTGGGATCGTGACCAGGTGGCGATCGACGCGGCCAAGGCCAAGCTGGCCGACGATGGCGAGGTGACGAGCGACATCGTCGAGTTGGCCAAGCCGGAGTCGGTTGAGTCGGCGGCTGGGCAAGTAATTGGTCGCCACGGGCAGGTTGACATTCTTGTTAACAACGCCGGCATAGCCGGGGTCAACAAGATGCTCTGGGAATGTACACCGCAGGAGTGGCGCGACGTGATTGACATCGACCTCTACGGCGTATTCCTCTGCTGTCGCGCGTTCGTGCCTGGGATGCTCAAGGCAGGGTGGGGCCGCATCGTCAACGTCGCCTCGATCGCCGGCAAGGAGGGCAACCCGACGGCTTCCCACTATAGCGCCGCCAAGGCCGGCGTGATTGGCCTTACCAAGTCCCTGGGCAAGGAATTGGCAGATACAAACATCCGGGTGAATTGCATCACGCCGGCGGTGATCGAGACGGAGATCCTCAAGCAATGTACTCAGGCGCACATTGACTACATGGTATCGAAAATCCCGATGGGACGTGTTGGCCAGGCTGGAGAAGTGGCGGCGCTGATTGCCTGGCTCTCGTCGGATGAAGTCTCGTTCAGCACCGGAGCCGTGTTTGACATCTCCGGGGGCCGGGCTACGTATTAAATCCGAAATCTGGCTCTATGGTTTCTTGCTTTTGTAACTGGCAACCACCCATTCGCTCAAGGCGTTATCTGGATCTTTAGCGAACGATTCGTCCAGTTCAAACTCCGTTGTTCCAATGTTGCCAGAGATCAGCTTCAGCCCGAAATGTAGGTCGCGAAAGTGCGACTTGCAAAAATCATACACCGAAAGGGACGACTTCCCGGCCAGGTTGGCTAGGTGTTTGCGTGCATCAGCTGTGAAGCTGATGACCAATCCGTGCTGTTCGGAGAACGCGTCGGCGAACTGTTTCAGCGTGTCGTCCACCTCGGCCGTCTCCTGCTCGGGGGCGTTGTCCATCAGGGTTTGCAGCGCGGCCTGAGGGTCATCGACAAGCGCGTCATCAACAGCGAAATTTTTCACACGCGAGCTGGGCAGCTCGAACTTCAAGTCGCGGAAGATTTTTTCACAGACGGTCATCAGTCCGCGCGCACCGGTCTGTTCATCGATAGCCAATTCGGCGATGCGTCGCAGGCCATTGTCCTCGAACTTGGTGTCAATACCGTAGGCGGCGAACGACTGTTTGTACTGCCGGATGATGCTCCCCTCGCTGGTCTTGAGAATCTGCTCGAGATCATCAACGCTCAACGGGTGGCAGACGACGCGCACCGGCAGGCGACCGATGAACTCCGGCTCGAAGCCGAACTTAATGAAATCGGGCGTTCTCGCGTGTTCGAGAATCCGGCTGCCCTCAACCTGGTCCTGCGATGCGGCGGCAAACCCGATGGCGGACTCCTTTAGTCGCTGCCCGACAATTTTATCGAGGTGGGCAAACGCCCCGCTGACGACAAAGAGAATGTGTCGTGTGTTGATGGTGTCGCCCTCTTTTTTGCCGCCGCGCATGCCTTCCATCATCGCCTGGATCTGGCCGGCCATGTCATGCTGCGACCGTGCCGGCACCTCGGTTTCTTCCATGAGCTTGAGCAGCGTGGTCTGCACCCCTTGTCCGCTCACGTCGCGGCCGATCTGTTGTTCCGAGGCCGAGGCAATTTTATCGATCTCGTCGATGTAAATGATGCCGTAACGGGCACGTTCGACGTCGCCATCGGCCTGCCGGACGAGGTCGCGGACAAGATCCTCAACGTCACCGCCGACATAGCCGGTCTCGGAAAACTTGGTCGCGTCGGCCTTGACGAACGGCACGCCGATCAACTCGGCGATACTGCGGATAAGATACGTTTTGCCGACGCCGGTCGGGCCGATGAGCATCACGTTTTGCTTCGTGTAATGGCCCTGTTCCTCCCCGTCAAAGGCCTGGCGCACTGCGTTGTAATGGTCGCACAATGCCACGCTCAACACTTTCTTGGCCTCATCCTGCTTGATGACGTAGCGGTCGAGGTGTGTCTTGACGTCGCGCGGCTTGTGGGCGAACTCGAAATCATCCCTGTCCGGTTCCGGCTCCGGCTCGGCACCGGCATCAGACGGCTCGGCACCGGCAAAACCGGGAGTGCCGAAAGTCTTGAACTGCTTCTGCAGGAACTCCTGCATTTGTTTCTGAAATTCCTCGGGTGATGTGGGACCGCTCATTGCTTTGTTTCTAGCATTGTACCAATCGCTGACAGAGTTATAGCATATGTCGGGCCGATTTGAAGGAAAATGACAAACTAGTTGCGAATCGCTATAGTGGCCAGGCCAAGCACTTGGCCAAGCGATGCCGGATTTTTACGACACACACGCTCATTTGGACTTTCCTGATTTCCGCGAGGAACTCGACGCGGTGGTGCAGCGCGCCGCCGATGCCGGGATCTCGCGCATCGTCACCATCGGCACGGAGCAGGAGAGCAGCCTGAGAGCGATCGACTTGGCCAAGCGCTTCGACGGCGTGTTCGCCGTGGTGGGCTGGCATCCCAACGACTGTCTTGCCGCGCCGGACGATGTGAGCGCCGAGCTCGCGCGCTTGGTCAAGGCGCCGAAGGTGGTGGCCATCGGCGAGATCGGCATCGACCACTACCGATTGCCGAGCACGCGCGGTGGGTCGGCGGCCGATGACGAGGCGTTCAAGGCTCGACAGGTCGTGCTGTTCCGGCAGCAGCTCGAGGTCGCGGCTGGGCTTGGCCTGAACGTGGTCGTGCACCAGCGGGCGGCGTTCGAGCCGTGCCTCGAGGTTTTCGAGCCGTTTGCCGACCGGGTGCGGGGTGTGTTTCATTGTTTCGTAAACGACCCAACGGCGGCAAGACGGGTGATTGAGTTGGGTTCGCTGGTCAGTTTCACTGGTGTTTGCACTTTCAAGAATGCGCACGAGGTACGGGAAACCATGGCATCGGTGCCGCTGGACAAACTGATGCTCGAGACCGATGCGCCGTTCCTCGCGCCGGTGCCGTACCGGGGCAAACGCTGCGAGCCGGCCTACGTGCGCGAGATCAGCCAAGTGGCCGCCGAGACGCTGGAGGTCGGCTTGGAGGAACTCTCTGAGGTCACCTCTGTGACCGCCCGGGGCTTTTTCAAAGGGCTGAAATAGCCGATTTTTCGCCAAAAAAACCGCGTGATTTTTTGAGGAACGGGGTATAGTTTCTGCGGCCATGTGGATTTATCTGCTCATCGGTTTGTTATTTCTGATCCTCGCGCTTGAATGTTATTTCAAGGGCGGGATCAACGCACTGGTCACTTTGCTTGGCGTGGTCTTGGCGGTGAACCTTTCCGGTTGGTTTGGTTCGATGGCGTTCCAGTGGATGGGTGACAAGTGGTGGCCGATCGATGCAAATCCGTTTTGGAACCGCGCCGCGCCGATCGTAGCCGGCTTTATCACCCTCGTGTTGATTTTCTCCATCATCGGCATCGTGGCGAACATCATGGTGCGCAAACGGCTGGAGGCCCAGTGGGAGGAGTACCGACTGGAAAACTACAAGGCCATGAACCGCAAGTTCGGGCTGTGCGTCGGCCTGATCATGGCGACCATTTACTCGGTGATGGCGCTGACACTCATTTACCAGCTGGGCAACTTTACGCTGCCGTTCAGGAGTGATGAATCCGATCCCTGGCTGCTGAAGACGTTGAACGAGGCACGCGAGCAGCTCGACGACACACCGTTCGTCAAGTTGGCGGCTGTCTACGACAACACGCCGGAACTGCACTATGAGGTTCGTGACACTCTGGTTCTGTTGTTGAACAACAACGCAAAAACCCTCGAGCAACACATGCGCGCCTACCCGGGCTTTTACTCTCTGCCGGAAACCGACGAGATAAAGAGTCTGCTGGGAATTGATGATGAAGATGAAGATGAAGATGAAGAGGGTGATGATTCGTGGCAGGATACGGTTGAAGTTGATAATTCTTCCGATGAATCCCTCTATGAGATGTGGAAGGCACAAGGTGGAGCCTATTCCGGCGGAGGATTGTCCCTCCCCAAATTGCTAAGCAACAGCGAAGTGGTTTCCGCCGTGAACGAGCGGTATGAGGAATTGATGGCGATCGAGCCGAATTCTGATGAGGAAAAGAAGCTTTTGGCGTTCATGGAAGATATCCGGCATTTCTTCGACACCGGCGAGTCGGAGCTTTATGCAAAGGATGTCATCGTCGGTCGGTGGAAGTTTGCCCCGAATGTTTCCCTTCGTGAGAACAAAAAAACCCGGTCTTCCATTTCAGTGGATGAGATGAGAGGCATACAGGCTACGGTTGGAAAGATGCGACGGGTAACGTTGCAGATTTGGCCGGAAGCGGATCAAAACCAGATCCGTGTCAATGGCCTGTCCGCCGCCGGTGCCTACGATCAAGTTCTTAAAAAATTGCGAGAGCTCTACCAAAAGGCAGTTGAGGATGGAGAAGTGGAGGACGATTCCTTCGGTTACGGGTCGGGCTACGGAGGGGGCACTACGCCCAGAGGTTATAGTCAGCCTGTTGGCTTTGAAGAAACATATGGAACGCAGGAGGGACAGGGTAACAATCAGGGCAACCTTGAAGAAGTGAGACGGATGCTGACCTGGATTCAGGCCACGAATCCCATCTGGCTACCCATGCAGCTCAATGAAAGCATACTCCGTGGTCAAATCGAGCGGATCGGCTCTGGCGAATGGGAAGGTTCCGGCATCCGTTACCAGGTCAGTATCAAGCCGGACAAGGCCGAGCTGAGCAAGGAAGCTGGATTGTTGAGCACGAGCGTGAAAGCGGAATGGCCTGTTAAACCCGGCAAGCTCAAGACAACCATCGTCAAGGGCCGGCTGCATGTCCGCTCCGGAAATGACATGTTTGTCTTCACACGCTATTAAACGCGCACCAAGAACGATTCACAGAAGGCAGCCGGGCGACTGGCTGCTTTTTATTTTGGTGTGTGGACGGTGTTGGAGGCGGACTTGGCCCGGTAGAGGGAGGGATCGACGTTGGCCGGCCGGGTCGCCAGTCCCGCACCCGGGTTCATGAGGATGCGCGGCGGCTCCTCCCCACTTTTATTCAGGGGCAGGCCGTAGCCGGCCAGCGTGTCCTGCCTTTGGCCAAGCGGTGCAGCCTTGGCCGGCAAATCATCGGGCGCAGCCGGGCCGGGCAATGGATTGTCACCCACTTGGCCAAGCGGCTCATGCCCGGTCTCGGCCAAGTTGGAGCCTTCGTCCAGGCCGAACAGCACTCCTACGCCAATGACAACAGCAAAGATCGCCGCCGCCGCCCGGAAGGGATCCACCTGGTCGTTGAGCCGCTCCCATAGCGTCGGCTTGGGTGCGGGCTCCTCAAGTCGCGTCAGCACTCGATCGGAGAATCGGTCAAAAAAACCGTGCTCCGGTTTTTCCTCTTTTTTTGAAGCCAGCAGTTTCTGCAGCTTGTCAAATTTTGTTGGGTTGGGTTCGGTCACTGTTTCAGGTAGTCGGAGAGGTGCGCCTGCAGTTGTTTGCGGGCGTAATGTAGCCGTGTGCGGACGGTGTTGGTGTTGCAATCCATGATTTCGCCGATTTGTTCGTGCGGCAGTCCCTGCACGTCGTGCAGGGTGACCACCAGCCTGTGGTTTGGAGACAATTTTTGCATGGCAGCGTTCAAGATTCCCTGAAGCTCGTGGCGGTCGATCTCCCGTTGCGGGGTGTCTTTTGAGACCAGGCCAAGCAGTTCCTCGCCACTGTCCCATTCCTCGTCCATCTGGTTGATGCTCAGGATCACGCGCCGGCGTTTCGAGCGCAGGAAGTTGATCGTGTTGTTGACGGCGATACGGTAGAGCCACGTGAAGAACGCAGAGTCTCCCTTGAAATTCTCAATCTTGCGAAAGGCCTTGATGAAGGTTTCCTGCGCCAGGTCGGCGGCGTCCTCGTGGTTTGAGGTCATGTGGTAGATGGTGGCGTAGATGCGTTCCTGATACTGGCGAACCAGGGCGTCGCAAGCCTCCATGTCGCCACTCCGGGCGCGGCTCACGTACTCCTGCTCATTCCATTCCGGCATGGTCTCGCCACCTTTGGCCGGGGAAACGGTGGAAGAGGATTCCAGCATCTGGGTTGACCCGGTACTCAACCAACACCCAGCTCCACCGATTGTTGCGCCAAAAAGTGGGTCAGCTCCTCGAGGGCATCACGGTGGGCGGAATCCCCGACCTTGCCCAGCGCTTCTCGGGCTTCGGCGAGGCACGACTCCAGCCTGTACTGGGATTGCTCCAACGTATTAAACTCTGACAGCCAGCCACGGAGTATGTTCAATTGATCGGCATCCCAGCGGCCGATCATTTGGCCAAGCTGGGTCGCGATTTCATGCCCGGCCTGTTCGCAAAGCAGGATCACCGGCAGCGTGGCCTTGCCGCTGGCGATGTCGGTGCCCAGCGACTTGCCGACCTCGGCCTCGGAGCCAAACAAGTCGAGGCAATCGTCGTAAACCTGATAGGCCGTGCCTAGTGCCATGCCATACTCACGCAGCGCCCGCGTCTCCTGCGGATCACCGCCGGCGAGCGAGCCGCCCAGTTCGCAGGCAAGTGCAAACAGCTCGCCGGTTTTCATTCGGAGCATTTTGAAATACTCCGCCTGGTCAAGCGCGAGGTTGCCCTGATGGTTGTTCTGAAGAATCTCCCCGGAGCAGACCGTGCGCGTGGCAGTGGAGACGGCGCGGCAGACATCCGTGGTCGGGAACTCCGCAGCTAGTCTCAACGCATTCGCGAACAGGCAGTCGCCGACAAGTACCGCCGTGGTGTTGTCCCACTTGTTGGCGAGCGTCGGGCGGCTGCGCCGCAACTCGGCACCGTCCATGATGTCGTCGTGCAGCAGTGTCGCCAGGTGCACCATCTCGATGATAACCGCAGCCTTGGCAGCGGAGTCGTTCCAGCCGCCTACGCAGTTCGCAGCAAGGCCTGTCAGCGCTGCACGAAGCTGTTTTCCATGGTTGGCCAAGGCGTACTTCGCGTACGGCGCGATCTCTGGATCGAACGCCTCGACTTGCCCGGCCAACTGCTGCTGCACCCGGTCGAGGAACGGCGCAACCGATTGAGCGATCTCTGGCCAGTCGGCGATGCTCTCCCGGGAGGGGGGCGCTTCCCGAAGAGGGGAAGTTTGGGTTCCAGCAGCAAACATGCCGTGGAAAAAGTACCAATTGGCCGGGGCCAAGTCAATCGCCGCTCGCTTGTGCAAGCCGGCGGTAGTGTCGGATTTCAAAGTCAACCGACTGGCGAAGCATCTCCCCCGCATCAAACATCGGCTCGAACTCCGGGAAAAAAGCGTCGCCCTCGACCTCGCGCTTCACCAACGTGAGGAACAGGTCGGAACATTGGCCAAGCGCCTGGGCGTAAACCTCTGCGCCGCCGCAGATGAAAATTGTCCGGCCGCCAAAATCGTTCTCCTGGTCAAGCGCGTCGAGATCGCCGATCGTGCGCACGCCGGGGATCGGTTCGGCACTGCGGGTGAGCACGATCATCTCGCGGCCCGGCAGCGGGCGGCCGATTGACTCGAACGTCTTGCGCCCCATCACCAGCACGTGCCCCATCGTCGTTTGCTTGAACCACTCGAAGTCCTTCGGCAGATGCCAAGGGATCGTGTTGGCGCTGCCGATTACCCGGTTCAGTGACATGGCAGCGATGGCCTTGAAGGGCAGGGCGGGCATCATTCAGACCGCGATCGGCGCCTTGATCGATGGATGCGGATCGTAGTGTTGCAGGTCGAAGTCGTCGAAGCCAAATGCGTGAATGTCGTCCACGCCCCGGTTGATGACCATGCGGGGCAGCGACCTTGGCTCGCGCTCGAGTTGTCGCCTGGCCTGATCGAGATGGTTTGAATACAGGTGCAGATCGCCGAACGTGTGAATGAACTCGCCCGGCTTCAGGCCGCACACCTGCGCCACCATCAGCAGTAGCAGCGAGTACGATGCGATGTTGAATGGCACACCAAGAAACAGATCGGCGCTGCGCTGATAGAGCTGGCAGCTCAGTTCCCCGTCGCACACGTTGAACTGTACCAGCGCGTGGCATGGCGTGAGCGCCATCTGGTCCAGTTCGCCGGCGTTCCAGGCGCTGATGATGTGGCGCCGGCTGTCCGGGTTGTTTTTCAATCCGTCAATGAGCCGGTCGACCTGATTCACCGAGCCGCCGTCCGGTGTGCGCCAGTCGCACCACTGTGCCCCGTACACCCGGCCTAGATCGCCATTCTCGTCGGCCCACTCGTCCCAGATCGTCACCCCGTTGTTGTTGAGATACCGGATGTTCGTGTCGCCCCTTAGGAACCAGAGCAGTTCGTGGATGATCGATCGCAAATGCAGCTTTTTCGTCGTGAGTACCGGGAAGGTTTCGCCGACCGGAAACCGAGCCTGTGCCCCGAACACCGATAGCGTTCCCGTGCCGGTGCGGTCGTCCTTGGCCCTGCCCTCATTCAAAACCAGCCGCAAAAGATCAAGATACTGAACCATGCCTGCACCGAAAACTAAACACATCCCTGCCCACGGTCGAGCGGAGAGCGAGCGTTATTTGAAATTGAGCGTGTCGAGCACGGCGCGGGCGGCGCGGCTGGCGGCTCCGCTTTCGCCGAGTTGGGCGGCGACGAGTTCGAGGCCGTCGAGGATGCGGGTGCGTTCGCTCCTGTCTCGCAGTAGTCGCAAGCTGGCCTCGGCGAGGTTGTCGGCGTTGGCGGCCGACTGGATGAACTCGGGGAAGAGTTCCTCCCCGGCGAGCAGATTGGGCATGGCGAGGTACGGCACTTTTACTAACGTTCGCCCAAGCGCGTGGGTTAGCGGGCTGGTTTTGTAAAGCACAACGGTGGGCACACGGAACCAGGCGCACTCCATCGTGATCGTGCCGGACGAGGCGATGGCGAGGCTAGCCTGGCCAAGCGCCTTGGCCAAGCCGCCAACCTGCAGGTCAATCTTGATGTCGGTAGGGATGTGCCGCCTGGCCAGTTCGAGCATCTCGTTGCTGGGCAGCACCATGCGTAAGTGTGTCTTGATTTTTTCAGAAAAGATCACTGCGGCCTCGAGCATCACAGGCAGGTGCTTGTCGATCTCTCGTCGCCGGCTGCCGGGGAGCAGCAGCACCGTTGGTTCCTCGGTGAACAGGTCCGGGTCGAGCGGTACTGACTTCCCGTCCGGCTTGGCCAATGGGAAACGGTCGACGAGCGGGTGGCCGACGAATTCGACCGGGAACTCGGGCACGCGTTCGGCATACCACTCCTTCTCGAACGGGAAAATGGAAAGCATCAGGTCGATGTCCCTGGCGATGGCGTGCACGCGGCCCTCCCTCCACGCCCAGAGTTGCGGCGACACGTAGCAGATGATTTTCGGCTGCCAATCCCGGAACGCACCACCACTGGACTGGTAGTTGCGGATGGCCCCGGCGAAACGCAGGTTAAAGCCGGGATAGTCGATCAGCACGATGGCGTCCGGCTCGCGGCGGGTGGCGAGGTCAAGCAGTTGACGGAAAAGCTGCCGGAACTTACCGTAGTTTTTGAGCACCTCCCAAATGCCGACGACGGCGTGCTGCGTGAGGTCAAGCTCGGCGTGTTGCCCAGCGGCAGCCATCTTCGGGCCGCCTGCTCCGATGAAGTCGATCAAGTCGCCACCCGGCTCGGCTTGCATGGCTTCGATCAACTCCGCGCCGAGCGCGTCGCCGCTGGCTTCGCCGGCGATCATCAGGACAGTTTTGCGTCCGTCACCCATCAGCCTTCTCCAAACGCGGCTGCCGGCTCCGGCAGGTCGCGGTCGATTTCCTCCAGCCGATAGCCGAAACCTGGGCCGGTGAGCGTGCTCAAATCGACCTGTCCGCTGCGACGCCGGTAAATCTCCGGATGTATAACGGCCTCAGCCGCTGATGCTTCGGGATAGAACTGCATGCTGTTCGTCTCAACGCCCATGATCGTGCCGACTCCCGCGGCCAATTGCACGTGCGGAATCTGTGCGAGCATCGGGTTGGTGAGGTCCTGCACCATCAGTGTCATGCCGTGCGCCTTCGCCCAGCAGGCGCTAAGGATTGCGCCGGTCTGTGTCTTGCAGGTCTTGAGCGCAACGCCGGTCCAGCCGAGTTCGCGTCCCAGGCGGATCAGTTTCCAGTCGTGTGCGCTCTCGTCGAGGAACAGCGGCTTTCGGGCGGAGACGCTGTGCACGTCGATACGGTTCGTCTCCAGCTCATATGGAAACGGCTGCTCGACGTAAAGGATCATGTTGTAAAGACGCTGATGTTCGGCGGCGAGTCGGTCGAGGATGACGTTCACGTACTCGGGGTCGGTAACGGTGCAGTTGAAATCGGCGGTCAGCCAGAGGACGCCGTGAGCTATAGCAATCTCGCCGATCCTGGCCAGGCGTTCGTAATCCCAATTGGCATCGTTGCCGCGCAGCTTGATCTTGAGGCAGGTGAGGCCGTCGGTTCGGATCCAGTCGGCAAGCAGCACCGGGCAGCCGTCGTCCGGCTCGTCGCCGGTCAACTCGCTCTCGTCTAGTGGATCGAGTCCGCCGACCAAGTGCCAGGCCGGCAGGCTCGTCGGCGGGTCAGCGGCGAGAAACTCATCCGGGAAACGTCCGGCGAACTTGGCGTCCGAGCCGTTGGCCGGTTCGAGGAATTGGCCAAGATCGCGGCTGAAGTGCTCTGCGGAATAGGTCTCGTAAGTCGGTCGGCCAAGCGCCTTGCCAAGCGCGTCGTGCAGTGCGATGTCGAATAGGGAGCAGCAGACGAGTGCAGCCAGCCACGGCATCGGCTCGCCGGCGGGGCTGTCGCCGTTGAAGGCGTCGAGTAGGCCTGGCAGTTCCGTTTGTTGAAAGTCGTGGCCAAGCTCCAGCGGGTGGCCAAGAGCATCGAACAGTGCCCATGCCTTGGCCAGGCGGACGCAGAACTCTTTTAGCGCGCGGTGGCGCGGCTCGTAGGGTAAGGCACTTGGCCAGACCCACTGGACGCTGAGCGGGGTTTCGCCCCATCCGGTGGCGCTACCACCGTTGGCCAGGCGGACGGTGAGACGGACGCGGGCGCAGGTGACGTGGGTTAGTGTCTCATGTCCGAACTTGAGCGGCATCCGGGTTTCGACCGGCAGAAAAAAAAGCTCGGCGGCTGCGACACGGATGTCCGTCGGCTTGGCCATCAACGGCGGTTTGGACCACCGGCCGGCCTGAGTTTCTTTGGAGTGCCGTCGTCCGGTTTTTTTTCTTTGTCTTTCCAGAGGATACCCCAGAGACCGTTTCTGTTGAGCTTGCTGCTGGTCTCGACGAGGTTGCTTGAGAGTACGGCGAAATTGCGGGCAAGTTCCTCGTCGCTAAACAGCTTACCGGCTAGCCCCTTGCCCTGCTCGGCGGCGATGGCGAGGTTGCGGAGCGACTCGGTGGTTTGCCTGATGTTGTCCAGCGACTCGTCGACCACCACACGGTTGGTTGCGATGAGGCGCTGCATGTCGTCGCCGGTGGCCTTGAGCTGCTCAGAAAACTCAACGACGTTACTGACGGCATTCTGGATGGGCGGCGTGTTGGTGCTGATGAGGCGCTCGACACCGGCGATGGTGTCGGAGGCTTTTGCGGAAATCTCGCGGAGGTTGCTCAGGCCGGCAGCAAGGTTGGTGAGAGTCTGTTCGTCGAGCAGCTTGCTGTCGATGCGGTTCACAATGTTGGTTACCTGCGTGGCGACAACCTTGAGTTCGTCAATCAGATCGGTTGCCGAGCGGGCGGTGCGGACGAGGTCGAAGGATTCCTCGCAGGCAACCGTCGCACCGTCATTGAGCGGTGGCAACTCGTTCGCCCCGGGGATGACGCCGATGTATTTGTCGCCGAGAAAGCCGGCGGTCTCGATGAAGAACTTGGCATCGGCACGGATCTGGTACTCGGCCTTGATTTTGGCGTCGAGAGTGACGATGCCGGTGTCGGTGTTGAGGTGGATCGCACTGATTTTGCCGACCGGCACGCCGGCCATGAGGACAACGGAGTTTCGCTTGAGGCCATCGACGTTTTTTGTCGTGAGATGCAATAGGGTCGTTTCGGTGAAGGGATTGGTCCCCTTGGAGAAGTTGACGACCAGCGCGGCCACCAGTGCCAGCGAGATGGCCAGGAACAGACCGACTTTCCATTCTGTTGTTGTTTTCATTTCTAGAACTCCAAATCCTTGGGATCGGCGATCCCGTTGACAAACTTGTGAACTATAGGGTCGTTGGAATTGAAAATGTCATCCGGTGTGCCGTTGGCATGGATGCGGCCGTGGTGCAGCATCATCACGCGGTTGCCTACGCGGCGCATACTGCGCGTGTCGTGCGTGACGACGATCGATGTGCATTTCAACTGGTCGCGCATCCTGATGACGAGTTGGTCGATGCTGTCGGCCACGACCGGATCCAGCCCGGTGGTCGGCTCGTCGTAAAGGATGATCTCCGGCTTGTAAACAATGGCCCGAGCCAGTCCGACGCGCTTTTTCATGCCACCGGACAACTCGGCCGGTTTTTTGACCTGCGTGCCGCCAAGGTCCACCAGTTCAAGGGCGTCGGCAACAGTTTCCCGGATTGCCGCCGGGGACATTTTTTGCTCGCGTTCAAGGAGGAAGCCGACATTTTCCTCGACGGTCAGCGAGTCGAACAATGCCGAGCCTTGGAAGAGCATTCCGAACTTGCGGCGTACCTTGATGAGCTCGCGCTCGGAAAGGTTGGCGATGCTTTGGCCGTCGATTTTCACGGTACCCTCGTCTGGTTGCACGAGGCCGATAATGTGCCGGAGCAGCACGCTTTTGCCGCAGCCACTACCACCGATGATGACAACCGATTCGCCCTCGTCGATCTGCAGGTCCACCCCGTGCAGCACCTGTTGCTGCCCGAAGCTCTTGTGCAGTTGGTTGACTTCGATCATTCCTGATAAATTAGAAGTTTGTTCAGAGCGAGCGTCACGAAAAAGTTGGACACGAGGATGCTGATGGAGGCGGCAACCACCGCCTCGGTGGTGGCCTTGCCGACGCCCTCAGCGCCCTGGCCGCAGTGCATTCCCTTGTGGCAGGCGACGGTGGCAATGATGCCGGCGAAGATGAACGCCTTGATCAGCCCCATCCAGATGTCCGACGACCATGTGTAGAACGTCACGTTGCTCCACAGGAAAACGGGATCAAGACCAAGCAGGAATACCGCTACCACCATCCCGGATACCAGGCTGATGGCGATGGCCTCGGCAGTGAGCAGCGGCAGTGAAATGAACATGGCCAGCAGCCTCGGGGCCACGAGGTAGTCCACAGGGCTGGTGGCCAGGGTGCGGAGGGCGTCGATCTGTTCGGTCACTTTCATCGTGCCGAGTTGGGCGGCCATCGCGGCGCCGACGCGGCCTGCGATCATCAGGCTTGTCAACACCGCACCAAGTTCACGGGCCATGGCCACGCTAACCACCGACATCACGGCGCTGTCCATCTTCACCTTGTGAAACTGGATGTAAAACTGGGCGCACATCACCATGCCGGTGAACGCGCCGGTGAGCAGGACCACTGACTGGGACTTCACACCGATGAAGTGCAGCTGCTCCACCAAGTCGCGGATGCGGAAGCGCTTCGCAAAAATGGCGCGCATCGTATCCAGGAACAGGACGGAGACACGACCAAAACTGGCAAAAGCATTCTTGAGTGGGTTTTCAGCGGAACGGCCCATGAACAGTCACACACGTTGTACCAATCCGCCCGGCCGGTGGCGAGTACGCAATCCGCCTGCCGCTTGGCCAAGCGGGCATGGGTGGATTAGCCCGAGACTTTGGAGTCTTTGTCCTTGGCCTTTTTTTGGGCGAAGACCAGTTTGTCGTTCTTGGCGGAGATGGTGGTTTTTTCGCCCTCGCGCAGGTCGCCCCGGATGATCTCCTCGGCCATCGGATCCTCGAGGTATTTCTCGACAGCCCGGCGCATGGGGCGCGCGCCGTAGGTGGGATCGTGGCCTTTCTCCAGCAGCAGGTCACGAGCGGGATCGTCCAGTTCGAAGTGAATATTGCGTTGAGCTAGTCGCTTCTGAACCTTGGCCAACTCGAGATCGAGAATCTGGGTGAGTTCCTCCCTACCCAGTGAACGAAACACGACGATATCGTCGAACCGATTCAGAAACTCAGGCCGGAAAATCTTCTTGGCTTCCTCGGTCAGGTTTTCCTTCATCCGCTCGTAGTCCTGCTCGTCGTCGGGGGCGCTGAAGCCCATGGTGGCTCCCTTCTTTAGTCGCTCGGCGCCGACGTTTGAGGTGAGCAGGATGATCGTGTTGCGGAAGTCCACCTGTCGGCCGAAGCTGTCGGTCAGTTTGCCCTCCTCGAGAATTTGGAGGAGCATGTTCATGACGTCTGGGTGAGCTTTCTCGACCTCGTCAAACAGCACGACAGAGTAGGGGTTGCGGCGCACCTTTTCGGTCAACTGGCCGCCTTCCTCGTAGCCGACATAGCCCGGTGGCGAGCCGACGAGGCGCGAGACGTTGAACTTCTCCATGTACTCGGACATGTCGAGTTGCACGAGCGATTTGCTGTCACCGAACATGTTCACGGCGAGGCTCTTGGCCAGCAGTGTTTTGCCGACACCGGTCGGGCCGAGCATTATGAAGGCACCGATCGGACGTGCGGGATCTTTGAGGTCGGCGCGGCTGCGGCGCAGCGCCTTGCAGAGCGTCTCGACAGCCAAGGACTGGCCGATGACAATCTTGGAGATTTCCTTTTCCATCGAGAGGAGTTTCTGCACGTCGCCCTGTCCCATCCGCTTGAGCGGGATGCCGGTCCACTTGGCCACGACATACATGATTTCATCGTCGTCAACCTTGACGCGGGCGTCTTCGTTGTTTTTCTTCCACTCGGCGAGGACGGCTTCGAGGTTCTCCTTGGCCTTCTTTTCCTCGTCGCGCATGGAGGCTGCTTCCTCGAACTTCTGGTCCTTGATTGCTTTTTCCTTTTTAGTGCGTGTTTCCTCGATCGCCAGCTCTAGGTTCTTGACCTCGGGCGGCCGGGTCATGGCTTTGATGCGCGCACGCGCGCCAGCCTCGTCCATGATGTCGATCGCCTTGTCCGGGAGGAAACGTCCTGTGATGTAGCGGTCGGAAAGCTTGACGGCAGCGGTGACAGCAGCATCGGTCAGTTCCATCTTGTGGTGATCCTCGTAACGCGGCCGCAGGCCCTTGAGAATATCAATGGCATCCTCGATGGAGGGCGGCTCGACTTTCACCGACTGGAATCGGCGCTCAAGGGCGGCGTCTTTCTCAATATATTTGCGGTATTCATTGAGGGTGGTGGCGCCAACGCACTGCATCTCACCCCGGCTCAACGCCGGCTTGATGATGTTGGAGGCGTCCATCGTGCCCTCGGCAGAGCCGGCCCCGACGATCGTGTGCAGTTCGTCTATGAATAGGATAACGTTTTTTGCCCTGCGAATCTCGTCCATCACTGCCTTGATGCGTTCCTCGAACTGGCCGCGGTACTTGGTGCCGGCGACCATCAATGCGAGGTCGAGCGTGATGACGCGCTTGTCGCGCAAAATTTCCGGCACATTGCCTTTGGTCACTTCCTGCGCCAATCCCTCGACGATGGCGGTCTTGCCGACTCCAGCCTCGCCGAGCAGCACAGGGTTGTTCTTGGTGCGGCGGCAGAGGACCTGGATGACACGCTCGATCTCGTCGGCGCGGCCGATGACCGGATCCATTTCGCCCTTTCTGGAGATCTCGGTGAGGTCGCGGCCAAATGCCTTGAGCGCCGGTGTCTTGACCTGTTTCTTCTTGCCGCTGGACTCCTCTTCCTCCACGCCGGCGGCGACGGAGTCGCCGCCCTCGAAGTTAGGATCTAGCTCGTGCAGGATTTCATCCCGGCACTGGTCGATGTCGATGTCGAGATTCTTCAGCACGCGCGCCGCGACGCCCTCGCCCTCGCGCAGCAGGCCCAGCAGGATGTGCTCGGTGCCGACATAGGTGTGGTGCAGTGCCTTTGCTTCCTTCTTTGAAAGCTCGAGCACTTTCTTGACGCGCGGCGTGTAGGGAATGTTGCCGGCCAGTTTTTGGTCTGGGCCGGTGCCGACCTGTTTCTCGACCTCTAGCCGCACGGTCTCAAGGTCGAGTCCCATTTTTTGAAGGACATTGACGGCGACGCCCTGGCCGAGGTTGATCAGGCCAAGCAGCAGGTGCTCGGTTCCCACGAAACTGTGGTTGAACCGGTCGGCCTCCTTCCGCGCCAGCGCCAGCACCTGCTGGGCGCGCGGTGTAAAGTTGTTCATCGACTCGTCACTCATAAGAAACCCTCAGCCAGAATGGACGTCAGGATGGCTTTTGTCCAGCTTGGGAATGGCTGCGTTTAATCGCCATTCTCCTGTGTGTTTTCCGGGGATTCGTCATTCGGCGTGGCCGGGCGGTTTACCTTCCCGAGCCGGTCTCGCAGCAGGTTTGCCCGGAGGATGTCCCGCTTCTCGGCGGAGATTTTTCCTGCCCGGGCATTCTGCAGGTGCGCCGGCTGGGTGATGATGAACAGTTCCTCGGTCAACGCAGCCCTGTTGCCGGGGAAGAGTTCCAGATCGATGCCCAGCCGGAAGAGGGAGAGCAGATTCATGGTCTCCTTGGATGAGATGCTGTGGGAGTTGGCCAGAATGCCGTAGGCCCGGCCGATGTGATTGTAAACCATCTTCGCCTTGTTCTCAAGGAGCTTGGCCCGGGCTTTCTCTTCGTGGTCGATGATCTGCAACAGCACTTTGTTAAGTCGCTCAACGATGTCCGACTCTGTCTCACCGAGGGTCATTTGGTTCGAGACTTGGAAGACGTTGCCCAGCGCCTCCGTGCCCTCGCCGTGCAGGCCTCGCACGGCGAGGCCCAATTTATTGACCGCCTGGATGATCTGGTTGATCTGCTCGCCCAAGACCAGCCCGGGTAGATGCAGCATCGCGCTCACGCGGATGCCGGTGCCGAGGTTGGTGGGGCAGGCGGTCAGGTAGCCTCGCCGTTTGCAGAACGCGTAGTCAAGGCCGGACTCCAGCGCGGTGTCGAACTGGTCGATCGCCAGCCATGCGTCGTTCACCTGCAACCCGGGCAGTAGCGACTGCATGCGCAGGTGGTCCTCCTCGTTGATCATCACGCACAGGGTCTCGTCACGGCTGAGTACCAAGCCGCTACCGGCTGCCCGGGCGGCGTGCTCCCGGCTGATGAAGTGGCGCTCTACGAGGATCTGCTTGTCCAGCGTGGACAAATCTTCCATGCCGGTGTGAAAGCTGTCCTTCATCGGCTCCACCTCCATCACGTTGTCGCGGATGTGCCGGAAAGTTTCCACGCGAACCGTTTTTTTCGCCCAGCCCGGAAATGATGTGGCAGCGAGGTTGCGGGCCAGGCGCACACGGCTGGACAGGACGATCTTGTTTGATGGCCCCTCGCGACTAGCTGCCTCTGCCGGCTTGGATAGGGTTTCCTGGATGCTCATCGCTCAGGTCACTCTGGGCTCGGAAAACTCCGACTTGACCCGGGAGATCTCATCGCGCAACTGCGCCGCTTTTTCGTAGTCCTCCTTGGCCACCGCCTTGTCCAGNCTGGTCTCCAGTGAGTGGAGCCGATCCACGTACACCTTGGTTTGTTGCCAGACCGCCGGTGCCTTGCCGACGTGGCGCGTGCCCTTGTGCATGTTCTTTAGGAGGCTCTCTACTCCCTCCTCGAAATGGTCGTAGCAGTCCGGGCAGCCGAGCCGGCCTGTCTTCTTGAAATCCGCCTGGCTGAATCCGCACTTGGGGCATTTCTCAGTGGTGGAACCGGACTCTTGCATCTCCTGCGAGGCACCGAGTCCCAGCAACAGGTCGGCCAAAGAGAAACCGGCCGGGTCATCCACGCCCTTGGCCTTCGAGCAGTCTTCGCATAGATCGATCTTTTTGGTCTTGCCCTCGACCATCTGGGTGAGGTGAACCGTTGCTTCCTTTTCCTTGCAAATATCGCAGAGCATCCGTCTGGAAAATAAATCGTATAAGTGCCTCCTGAACAGCGGGGCCAGGTAAATTAGCCCGCAACAACGCTAAAACGTAGCACAAAACCTGCCAGAACAAAAGGCGGAAGCCGGTAAAAAATACCCCTCGGGAACTTGGCCAAGCGCTTGGCTAGTCGGGTGGGATGTTGGCTGGTTTCAGCGCTTGGCGATACGCTCGCCGGAAACCTTCGTTAGTTCCTTGTATGCCTTGACGACCTTTTTAGTGACCGGCCCCGGCTTGCCGTTGCCGATGACCCGTTGGTCAATCTTCACCACCGGCACGATCTCCGCGCCGGTGCCGGTGAGAAAGCACTCGTCGGCGTTGTACAGGTCGTACCGCGTCAGGTTGGGCTCCGAAGTCAGCACGCCCAGGTCGGTCACCAGGTCGATCGCCGTGCCACGCGTGATGCCGTGTAGCGCTCCTGACGAAAGCGGAGGCGTGAACATTCGGCTGCCCTTGAGGATGAAAATATTGTCGCCGGTACACTCGGCCACGTAGCCCTCGGCATTGAGCATGATCGCCTCCTCGTACCCGGCGATGTTCGCCTCAATCTTGGCCATGATGTTGTTGAGGTAATTGAGCGACTTGATGGCCGGGTTGACCGCGTTGTGATGGTTACGCGTGGTCGCCACCGTAACGATCTCCATACCCTTTTTGTAAAGGCTCGGTGGGTAAAGCTGAATCTTGCCGGCGATGATGATCACCTGCGGGTTGGAACAGCGATTGGGGTTTAGGCCCAGCGTGCCACGACCGCGCGTGACGACCAATCGGATGTAGCCGTCGGTGAGCTTGTTGCGGCGGCAGGTCTCGAGAGTGGCCTCCATAAACTCCGCATGCGTCATCGGCAGGTCGAGAAGGATCGCCTTGGCAGAGTAAAACAGACGGTCGATGTGCTCCTTCAGCTTGAACACTCGGCCGTGATACGCGCGGATACCCTCGAACACGCCGTCGCCGTAAAGTAGTCCATGGTCGAACACCGACACCTTTGCGTTTTGCTCGCTGTAAAATTTGCCGTTGATGTAAACCTTCATTCCCGAAAGCGGCGGGAAACCTACTGGAAACCCGCCCCGCTTGGCAAGGACGCACGGGGAGCCATTTACCTGCAGCTTGGCCAGGTGACTAAATGCATCGAGTTGCTGGAGAGTCTGAAGGACCGGCCACTTGGCATGGAGATTGGCGAGTTGAAAACCGATGCCACTTTGGATGGGGTAGGGGGAACACGAAGTGTTCAAGCGATGATCAGGCAGCCGAACCCAGACGTGCGCCGGTGAATAACTTGGCCTGTGCTTCGGCCATCGCTTGGCATAGCTTGTTCGTCGATGCCCGGTGCGTATCATCAACTGCTTGACGCCGCCATTGGCCACCTCGAGTCGCTCAAGCAGAGGGGGGTGCACTACGTCGATGTGTCGCCGGAGTTGCTGTCGCGCCTGGTCAAGCCGACCACACAAAAAACCACTGCGGCACCGCTTGGCCAAGTGGTGTCAACCGTCATTTCGCAGCGCGGCGATGAGCCGGACGTTTACGATTCACCCAAGCTCTCCGCGGCCGAAAAAGAATCCGCGATGGCAAAGCTACGTGACGAGGCGCTGGCCTGCGTCCGGTGCGGGCATCTCGTGTCGTCGCGAACGCAGGTCGTGTTCGGTGTTGGCACCGTCCATGCGGACCTGGTGTTCGTCGGCGAGGCACCGGGGCAGGACGAGGATAAAGAGGGGGAGCCATTCGTCGGTGCGGCCGGACAACTGCTTACCAAAATCATCCAGGCCACCGGGCTGGACCGTGACAAGGTTTACATAGCCAACATTCTCAAGTGTCGCCCTGACACGCCCGGCAAGGTTTACGGCAATCGCAAGCCGCGTGCCGAGGAAATGGAAACCTGTTTTCCGTGGGTCAAGCGTCAGATTGAGATCATCCAGCCCAAGGTGATGGTGGCACTGGGTGGGACAGCAGTTGAGGGACTTCTAGGCAACATGCCGACTGGCATCACCCGTCTGCGCGGCAACTGGCAAGCCTACCGGGGCGTGCCGGTGATGCCCACCTTCCATCCATCCTATCTTCTACGCAACCAGTCGTGGCTAATAAAGCGCCGCGTCTGGGAGGATATGATGCAGGTGATGGAGCGCCTCAACATGCCCATTAGTGACAAACAACAAAGCTACTTCCTCCGCAGATGATCTCCGGATTTATTACCGGATAAACAAACGCAGCCGGCGTCCTGTGGGGAGCAACCGGCTGCGGGTTAGTTCTACTTTAGTTTTCCAAATCGGGCCTTCGCCCGTGCTTTACAAGGAGAGTGACTCCTCGTTGATTCGCGTGAACGAATCGAGTTGGGGGGCCTTGGAGCCACCCCGGTCGGCGTTCGCCAGATCCAGGATCGTGTCCAGATCCTCGCTAACCGTCATCCGTCCCCAGCGGGTTTGGATCATCGTCTGGTCACCCACCGGTTCAACGGAGATGACCGTGTCGAGGTTGAACAGAACCCTGGAATCCTCCTCGGTGTAACCGGACGGCGAAGCCTGTGTCAGTTTCACGAAGTGTGCCATTTTCTGTTTCCTTTCTTCTATGATGATTGACCTTCAATCATCGACAAGTGGATTAAGGCACAAGCCGGCGAGGCGTGCAAGGGGAATCGCCTTTGTGACGGTTTTGTGACCTTGGTTAAGCGGAGCGCGCGAGGGCCACGAAGTTATTCCGCCTGGCTAAGCGCCCGGCGTTCGGGGCGGCTGCGGATGTACAGCCACCCGAACTGCGCCGCCTGGCCAAGAGAATAGACGATGTAGGCGAAGATGGCTCCGGCCAGCCAGTCGCTGTGTGCGCCCACAGTCAGACCAATGATGATCACGATTAGGAACATCGCCACCGACTCGGTGACCGCGCGGGTCTTGTGCGAGTGCACGAGCAGCCCTTGGCATAAACTGTTGCCAAACCCGATCGCGGCGAAGGTCAGTGCCGCCCACACGGCCTGGGAGGCGAGCCTGGCCAAGTCCGTGTCGAGTCCGCTCACGGTGCCGAACCAGCCCTTGGCCAACGGCGTGGCGATGATCAGCAGTTGCAGGCAGAACACGCCAAGCGCGGCCCGCCATGCGAAGCGCCGCAGTGCCGCGTAGCTGCCGGGCCGCTCGACCAGTGCGACCACCACCTCGAGAAAGGCCAGGCTGATCGAGCGGAACAAAAATGTGAAACCGTTCAGTGCGGGAAGAATGGCGAGTGACTCGGTCGGCGACGGCATGCGGCTGATGCCGGCCGTGAGTATCGGCTGCGCGGCCAGGCCCAGCAGCGGGCTTAGTGCGAGCGGCACGTAAAACGACAGGAACCGTTTGCGGTCGAGCGGCGGCTCGGAGGACTTTACCGTTGGCAGGACATCGCGGATGATTGGTCGTACGATCCAGGCTGCATAAACTGCCTCGGCTACCACTCCGGCGGAGACGGCCGCGGTGGCGGCGATAATACCCATCTCCGGCAGGCTGGCACGTTTGGCTAGGGCGTAGATGGTGGCCAGCACGGCGACATCGGCGGCCAGCCGAACGAGCGTTCCCCACGTGACTGCCTTCGATCGGCCGAACCGGATTAGCACGCCTTGGTTGAATCGCCGGTGCGCGATGGCCCAAGTCCAAGGCGTCATGATGATCATGCCGAGGCGGCTCGCATCGAGGAGTTTGTCGTCCTTGACTCCGAGCAGGTCGCCGACGAGCCAGTTGAACAGTGACGGCGTGACGGCGATGAGCAGGTGCAGCGCCGACAGAGCGCCACCGGCGATCATCATGAAGCGCCACAGTTTTCTGTAGGAGGCGAGGTCACGGCTGAGCTTGGTGCTGGCGGTCAGCAGCATGATGATCGGCGCCTCGATCAGCAGTGCGAGCGGGAACACCACGCCGCCGTAGGCGCCGAGGTTCACTTCAGGGTTGGCCAGGCGCGCCACTACCGCGCTGAGCAGCGGCAGCTCGATTCCCATCATCAGCCAGCTCAGCGCGAGGGGATACCACGTTATCCACACATCCCGGGTGGTGACGGGTTGACTTTTCGGTTGGTGCATCAGATTTTGCCCACCCCCCGGAATCGGCGGGGGACTCCCCGGCCAAGCCATCCATACGGCAAAGACCGGATCGTAACGATTCAAATCATGGCTGACACTTTGGGTAGAACCCATCCAACCATCCAGGCCAAGGCGGACAATGCCGCCACTGGCCCGGTACGGCTCGTGTTGTTCGACATCGATGGCACACTGGTGAGCACCGGTGGTGCCGGGATGAAGGCGTTCGGCGAGGCGTTCGAGGCGGCGTTCGGCGTTACCAATGTCACCGGACAAATCAAGTTCGCCGGGCGTACCGACTACTCGCTCTTCCGCGAGATGTGCCGGCACGGCGGTATCGACTGCACGGCGGAAAACCGCGAGTTGTTTTTCAGCCACTACCTCCGCCTCGTTGACAACCACCTCGACGCGAGCAAGGGCGGGCCGTTTCCTGGCGTGGTGCGGATGCTCGAT
Source organism: Pedosphaera sp. (assembly GCA_022451065.1). Taxonomy (GTDB): domain Bacteria; phylum Verrucomicrobiota; class Verrucomicrobiia; order Limisphaerales; family UBA1096; genus UBA1096. The sequence continues at coordinate 23,026 of JAKUOU010000052.1, forward strand.
GAGTTGGCGGCAATGCCGGACGCGCCGGCGCTTGGCTTACTGACCGGCAACATCCGCGAGGGGGCCAGGCGCAAGCTAGTTGCGTACGGGTTGTGGGACCGGTTTGCGCTGGGAGGCTTCTCCGACGACGACGAGGATCGAAACCTGATCGCCGCCGCCGCCGCTGCCAAGGGCGGCGAATACCTCGAGCGTCAGCTCGCCGGCCCGGAGATCGTCGTGGTCGGCGACACGCCGAAAGACATCAGCTGCGGCAAACACATCGGCGCGCGCACGCTGGGCGTGGCCACGGGCGGGGCGACTTTGGAGGCGCTCCGGGCCTGCGGGCCGGACTGGGCGGTGGCCGACCTGACACATCTGTCTGCAACGAAAGTCTGCGGCCGTTGACCCGCCGCTTGTCCACAAAAAGCAGGTTTCCATTCGGGGAGCGCTTTTGGTAGCGTTTCGCCCCTCTCGAAGTACGAATGAGCACGGAACAATTTTCACTCAAGGGCAGGACAGCATTGGTCACCGGCAGCTCGACCGGCTTGGGCAAGCGGATGGCAATCGCGCTTGGCCAGGCGGGTGCTAGGGTGGCAATGAACTATCTCAACAACGAGGATCGCGCGGCGCAGGCCTTCGCGGAGTTTGAGGCTACCGGGGCCGAGGGGGCGATGATCCGCGCCAATGTGACTGATGAGGCCGACGTGAACCGCTTGGTAGCAGAGGCTGGCGAGAAACTTGGTCCGGTGGATATCGTGGTACTCAACGCCACGCCGGATCAGCCTCAGAAATCAATCGAGGAGTATGACTGGGATTTCTACCAGAGCATGCTCGATTTTTTCATCAAGAGCCCGTATCTCGTGACGCGTGCCGTGCTACAGCACATGAAAAAACAACAATGGGGCCGCATCATCAACATCGGCTCGGAGGTCTTTCATTTGGGCATCACGCCGTTCACGGCATACGTCTCTGCCAAGGGAGGACAGAACGGATTCAACCGTAGCCTGGCACATGAGCTGGCGCCGTGGAACATCACGGTCAACATGTTGTCGCCCGGCTGGATCCCGGTGGAGCGTCACGAGAACGACCCGCAGGAACTAAAGGACGGCTACTTCGCTACCATCCCGATGCAGCGCTGGGGCGTGCCGGAGGACTTGGCCGGCACGATCGTTTACCTCGCCAGCGAAGCGTCGTCGTTCGTCACCGGCCAAAACATCCATGTTAATGGCGGCCTGACCGTTCACTAATTTTATTTTTCTTGAAAGCAAACTAGCAAAAAATGAACAAAAAAATGACCATAGCGGCGACTGCAATTGCGGTAGCCATTGTCGTTGGCTGCAGCAAGCCAAGTGAAAAAAGTGACTTCGCCTATGTCACCAACGGAGTCGATCCGTTTTGGGACTTGTGTGCGGCTGGTGTCCGCATAGCCGAGAAGGAATTCGGTGTGAAATGCGAGGTGCACATGCCGACCAAGGGTGTGGTGGATCAAAAACGAATCTTGGAGGCAATGGTGGCCAAGGGTGTGAAGGGGATTGCTGTGAGCCCGGTGGATCCGGATAACCAGACCGGTCACTTGAATGAAATCGCTCAAGTTACCAAACTGATCACCCATGACGCCGATGCGCCGGAAAGCGATCGCCTGGTTTACATCGGCACCGACAATTACAAGGCCGGACGTGCGCTTGGCCAATTGGTGAAGGAAGCCATCCCGGACGGGGGCGAGGTGATGATATTTGTCGGTCGCCTGGAGCAGTTGAATGCACGGCAACGACGGCAGGGCGTGATCGACGAACTGCTCAATCGGGGACACCAGACGCTTGGTCAGGTGAAGTTCGATGAAGTGGCGAAGGAGTTCAAGGGAGACAAATACACCGTCCTCGACACCCGGACGGACAACTTCGACAAGGCCAAGGCCAAGTCCA
>JAKUOU010000053.1 GCA_022451065.1 Pedosphaera sp.
AACGGTGCAAGTTTAGAAATCGGAAGTCCCCTTGGTGAGGGTGACTATAGTGCAAGCTACAATGTTGGGTTGCTATTCGGTGGTCGTGCCCAGGCGTTTGCGGGCAGTGATCAAACCTTGAAGACTGCCAACCTTGGCATGAATCTGCCTTTTGGCAACGGAGTTGATCTGACCCTTGGTCTGTTCGATACCACCGTTGGTTACGAGGTCGAGGCAAGTGCATCCAACCCCAACGTGATGCGCTCCTATGGTTATGCACAGGAACCGCTAACTCATACCGGGTTGATGGCTGCAACTGAAATAACTGAGGGACTCAGCGTGAGTTTAGCTATCGTCGATGGCTTCGACGATAATGTCGCCCAAACTGGAGATAGCTCTGGTCATAGCGATTTCGGATATGTCCTCGGTGCCGAGTTAACTGTTCCGGATAGTTTAGGCTTCCTGGGTGGCAGTAGCCTTTACGTTGGCTACGTCGACGGGAAGGACGCGGGTAACTTCGGATTATTCCCTACAGGGGCTGCTGATGCAGACGGTAATCCCATTCAGGCTCCAAACGTGGAGAATGAATTGTTGTATATTGGTGCCAGCGTCAATACCCCGATTGAGGGAGTTGCGATTGGTATTGCATATGACGATCGTCAGTGGGGAAACCACTTTGATTCCGACAGTGTTGCATTGTACGCTACTTACTCATTGAGTGAGGATGCGAGCCTTTCAGTTCGCTATGACAATGGCACTGCTGAGTTCGGGGGTGCAGAGGATAGTTTCGAAAACCTCGCTCTAACCTTGGATTACTCAATTTGGGAAAATGTTCTGACCCGATTTGAGATGGGTTGGGAGAGTGGTATTGGCGCTCTCGGCCTAAATGCCGTGACCTCAGGTGCCCGTCCTAGTACCAATGCCGACGGTGGCGTATATGATGGCCATGGTAACAGCAGTTACTTCGCCTTGAACGCCTTCTATAGTTTCTAATTTGATCCAACCAAGTTGGATTACAAAGCCCCTCCGTTCTGGAGGGGCTTTTTTTGTGCCCAAGTCGCTCTTGGGCACTTGAAACTTGAAACTTGAAACTTGGCCAAGTGCCAACAATTCTTGACCCGTTGCTGCTGAACATCGAAAACCTTCGCAAAAGCTATGGGACACCCGACGGTTCCATACAGGCGGTGGTGGATGTGCCCTCCTTCTCGCTGGAGGCCGAGCAGCAAACAGCCCTGTGCGGCACCAGCGGCGCCGGCAAAACCACCTTCTTGAACCTCATTGCGGGTATTTCACAGCCGGACGAGGGTCGAATTGAGCTGGATGGCTTCCTGATCTCCGAGGCCAACGAAGCCGAGCGGGATCGTCAGCGGTCTCAAACGATCGGCTACATATTCCAGACGTTCAACCTGTTGCAGGGCTACACCTGCATCGAGAATGTGCTGCTCGGGATGAGCTTCGGGCCGGGGGCGGATCGGCGATGGGCTCACGAGCTGCTCGAGCGGGTGGGGTTGGGTCAACGGCTGGATTATTTCCCACGCCAACTCTCGACTGGCCAGCAGCAGCGGGTGGCCGTGGCCCGCGCCCTGGCGAACCGGCCAAAACTGGTGCTGGCTGACGAGCCGACCGGCAACCTCGATCCGGCCAGTGCCACCGAGTCGCTTGGGCTGATCCGCGAGACCTGTCGGGAGAACGAAGCGGCGCTATTGCTCGTGAGCCACGATCGGGAAGTGCTTGGCCAATTCGACAACGTCCGCGACCTGGCGGACATCAACCTGGCGGCCGTTTGCCCAAGCGCAAAGGAGGCCCAGTCGTGAGCCTGTTGCAAATCGTTCTACGCAGTCTGCGGCAGCACATGTTGTCCACGGTGATCACCGCATTCTCAATCGCGCTGGCAAGCGGACTCCTTATAAGTGTGTGGGTGGTGAAAGATCAGGCGCGGGAAAACTTCACCGGCGTGGACTCCGGCTTCGACGGCGTATTCGGCGCGCGCGGCTCCAAGCTGCAACTGGTGCTGAACTCGATTTTTCACCTTGAGGCGTCGCCGGGCAACCTGTCATGGGAGCAGTACGGGCTGATCGCCGACGACCCACGGGTAGCCACCGCGGTGCCGATCGCGGTTGGGGACAACTACCGTGGCTACCGGCTGGTCGGCGTGACGACAAACCTGTTCGAGATCGAGTATCGCGAGGGCAAAAAGTACGCCGTGCGCGACGGGTATCTGTTTAACCCAAAAAAGAAGCAGGCGGTGTTGGGTAGCTACGTGGCGGAGCGACTCAGTCGGAAAGTGGGCGACACGTTTCATCCGTATCACGGCTTGATTTTCGACGAGAACAAACAGCACCCCGAGACGTATGTCGTGTCCGGCATCATGGAGCCGAGCAACACGCCGGCGGACCGGGTGATCTGGATCCCGATTGCCGGACTACAAAACATGACCGGGCACAACCCAGAGATGGCGACCGACGTGAGTGCGGTGCTGGTCAAGCTGCGCGGCAGCTCAAGCGGCATGATGATGAACCAGGAGTTCAACCTGCAGGGTGACGTGATGACGTTCGCCTGGCCCATCGCCGATACCATGTCGAAGCTGTTCAACAAGATCGCCCCGGTCGAGATGGTACTGCGGGCGGTGGCGTTCCTTGTGGCGCTTGTGGCGGCTGGCTCGATCCTCGCGAGCATCTACAATTCGATGAACGAACGTCGCCGTGAGATCGCGATTTTGCGGGCGCTGGGTGCGCGGCGCTCGACGATTTTTGCCGTGGTGGTGCTGGAGGCGAGCGGCATCGCGGCACTGGGCGCGGTGGCCGGGTTTGGGGTTTATTTTGTCATCATGAGCATTGCTGCCTGGTTTATCCGGCAGGAAACCGGCATCGTGCTCAACCCACTGGAGTTTCAGCCGGTGATGGCCTGGGCACCGCTGGCCATGCTGGGTCTGGGCGCCCTGGCCGGTCTGGTCCCGGCGGCCAAGGCCTACCGCACTGATGTGGCAGAAAATCTGACCCCCATTTCTTGAGCGATGATTAAGTTGATGAGTTGTATGATTCTCGGATCCTTGTTTGCGCTTGCCCAAGCCGGGTGTAGCGGTGGCCACGATCATGACCACTCGCATGCCGGGCCGCACAAACACGAACCGCCGCACGGGGGCGCGGGGGTGACACTAGGAGACGAGGAGGCGCACATTGAGTTTTTGGTGGATGCCGAGGCGGGAACGGTCACCGCCTGGTTTTTCACGCCGCACATGGAGCGGTATCTACGAATCAAGGCGGAGTCGTTCGAGGTCTTGGCCAAACGGACTAACGGGGAGGCTAAACTCACCTTTACGGGGGTGGCCAATGCCGGAACCGGTGAGACGGTCGGTGATACATCACAGTTCGTGGCCAGGGCAGATTGGTTGGTCGGCGTTGAGGCCTTCGATGCGGTCTTGCCAGAGGTGAGCATTCACGGCACGGTTTATCGGAGCGTGGCGTTCAACTATCCGAAGGGCAACTGAAATGAGCACACAGGAAAAACCAAGTTTGTTGAAATGGTACGTGCTCAAAGCCGTTATTGCGGCGTTGGTTGTGTTTGCGGGTTACAAGGTTTTTTTCGACAATCCCATCCCTGAACAAGCTGTTCCCACCCAGGATGAACTTGACAGCCTGAGCGGAAGCATCGAGTTGCTCGAGGAACCGGAGTTGGTGCAGGAAACACGGGTACCGGAAACCAAGCCGGAGGAGGTGCCAAGGCCGTCTGGCGATCAAGCTTCGCCTGCCGGTTCTACGGAGCCTCCCCCAAATCTCGTTGAATTGGTTCAGCCGATTACCGAGACCGGGGAGGAACTGCCTCCGGAGGACATCGATGGGTATCAGGGGCTCTCCTTCGAAAAACTGGCATCGTTCGCGTACGAGGTGCCGCTTGACCCGGTCACCAACAAGGTGGAGTTGGCCAAGCTCAATGCCCAGATTCCGGAGGGCATCAAGACACTGAACGAAAAGCCGGTGGCCATACGGGGCTTCATGCTGCCGCTCAAGGTGGAGAACGGTCTGGTTACGGAGTTGCTGATCATGCGGGACCAGTCGATGTGTTGTTTCGGTACCGTGCCCAAGATCAACGAGTGGATTAACATCCGGATGGCCGGCGATGGCGTCGAGCCGATCATGGACCAGGCGATCACTCTCATGGGCATGTTGAAAGTAGGTGAAGTGCTCGAAAACGACTATTTGGTGGGCATTTACGAGATGGAAGGGGACAAGATGATTGGCCCGCTGGATCTCTGATTTTAGCCCGATTCACGGTTGACAGCCTTTTGGCCAAGCGGCAAAATCGCTCCGTAGCTTTTGACGAAGGGACACAATATGAAAAAAAATCGTACTTCCTCCGGATTCACACTTATAGAACTGCTGGTGGTAATCGCTATAATCGCAATTTTAGCCGGTTTATTGCTGCCCGCCTTGGCCAAGGCTAAGGCTAAGGCACATGGCATCTATTGCATGAACAACACCAGCCAGATGATCAAGTCCTTTCATCTTTATGCGACGGACATGGAAGACTACATACCCCCCAATCATGATGATGGGAACAGGACGGCATGGCATAACTGGGCCAGTGGCCATGCAAACGATCCCAACAGATGGTATATGACTGGCCCCTCGCCCGCCGATATTGAGAAGTTAAACCTTCGGATGAAGCCTTGGTCAATGAACCGTATTGCACCTTATTTGGCTGGCAATTTAACGGTTTGGCGCTGTCCCGCTGATCCCAGCATGTTCACTGTGCGGGAAAACGGAAAATCCAAGAAGGTTCCCCGTTACAGAAGTATTTCCATGAGCCAAGCTGTTGGGACATTTTGCCATAGACCGCATTCGGGTCGGCCGACTAAACCGGTTAATGGTCCGTGGTTAGATGGAAACCATGGTCATAGACTAGGCCAGAAATGGTGGACTTACGGTAAGATGAGTGACTTTAACGCTCCCGGAGCGGCCGGCACATTCATGCTGGTTGATGAAAATCATAAAAGCATAAACGATGCGGGGTTTGCAACACTTGGGCCAGGAGCTCCCAACTTCCGGATGATTGACTGGCCAGCGACCTATCACAATCATGCTGCTGGCTTTGCCTTTGCCGACGGCCACTCGGAGATTCGCAAATGGGTTTGGCCTGGTACTGACTTGGATAAACGGGGTCCGGCGTCCAAGGGTGGTGTTCGTAGCCCGGACATCGAGTGGATGCAAATGAGGACCTCGGCCTTGATCAGATAATGGGCTTTTGTTGTTTTTAGCGGCGATCCATCGATTAGCTAAATTATAAAGGCGATCCCTAGTGGATCGCCTTTTTGTTTGCTTAAAAAGCCCTGTTTGTTGGTTGACGGCTTCATCAAGCTGGCATAGGATTCTCCTCCCTTCGAATTCTTGAAATTACCAATGAAAATAAAGCGAAAACAACATGGTTTCACCCTGATCGAGTTGTTGGTGGTCATCGCCATCATCGCGATTTTGGCCGGTTTGTTGCTGCCCGCCTTAGCCAAGGCCAAGGCCAAGGCCACCGGGATCAGTTGCATGAGCAACAACAAGCAAGTTGCTCTTGGCTGGCTGATGTATGCCGGAGAGAACAATGGTTTTTTGGCTGGTAGCCTGGGGGATTCACGTACGGGAAAGATTTGGGTTCCTGGCCATTTAGACTTCAGCTCCAGCAGGAACAATATAGACAAGGGTTTGTTGCTGGATCCCGCGAAGGGTGCCTTGCTCGGTAAATATCTCCAGAACGCTGAAGTATTCAAATGCCCGGCAGACATGAGCACCGTGAAAATCGGAAAAAAAATCATACCTCGTATACGTAGTATTTCAATGAGTCAGTCGTTTGGGCGTAATCCAAGCGAAGGTGGGGGAGCTGGTCAATGGTTGCCCTATTCTTCATTTCGAACCTACAAGAAGGAGGGAGATATGGGTGTTCCGGGTCCCTCCAATTTGTTTGTATTTTTGGACGAACACCCCAATAGCATCAATGACGCTGCGTTTGCGGTAAAATGCGATGCTCGGGATGGAGGGGCGCGCATGATAGATTGGCCTGCAAGTTTCCACAATGGCGCCGCCGGTTTTGCCTTTGGTGATGGTCATGCTGAGATTCACAAATGGCTGGATAAACGGACCATTGTTCCAGCGAAAAATTCTAACGGAATGCCCTCACCTCCAGGAGGATTAAACCGAGCAGCGGCCAACAGTCCTGATGTGGCATGGATGCAGGACCGGGCATCGGCTCGGAAATTTCGTCGTTAAGGCACTGAGTTATCTCATTTTTCAAGGCGATCCCCAACGGATCGCCTTTTTGTATGGTTAAACTACCAGTTTGTTGGTTGACGACTTTATCAAGCTGGCGTAGATTCCCGCCTCGAACTCCTGCAATTACCAATGAAAATGAGGCGAAAACGACATGGTTTCACCCTGATCGAGTTGTTGGTTGTCATCGCCATCATCGCGATTCTGGCTGCGCTCCTTTTGCCCGCATTGGCAAAATCAAAAAGTCTGGCGACGGGTGCGGCCTGTCAGAATAATCAAAAGCAACTAGCCTTGGCCTGGACGATGTATGCGACCGACAACAGTGACAAGCTTTGTGGCGGGTCAACTTACGGCAAGGGTGACTGGTGGTGGGGGCCTCAATCAATACCCCGTGAAAGGGCTCAGCAACTGGGAAAATTATCATCCAGACAGCGTGAAATAGAATCTGAGAAAGAGGGGATTCGGAAGGGTTTACTTTTTCCACATTCTGGTGACCCTGGGGTGTATCACTGTCCCGGTGATCGAAGGATCAAGTCCGCATCCCCAACCTTGACTTACGTGAGTTATTCCGGCGCCGGAGGCATGAATGGGGAGCAACAGGGTCTGTCTCTCAAAAAGATTTCCCAGGTCAGAAGTCCATCAGACAAGTATGTTTATGTGGAGGAATCCGATCCTCGCCAATACAACATGGGGTCATGGATTATTAGTATGGGTGCTGGGAATAACTGGATTGATCCGGTTGCTCCGTGGCACAACGATTACAGCACCTTAAGTTGGGCGGATGGTCATGCGACCACAAAAAAGTGGCTTTCTTCAAAGACGAAAACTGCGGCCAATGGGACTGTCGGAACAGCTTCCCGGCCGGGTACTTTCAGTTTTGGGTTCTATGATTCCGATAATCGGGACATCATGTACATGAAGGAACACTATGCCACGAATAGGAAAAGCGGTAATGCCCTCTAAGTGCTAGCTTACGCACGATACTCATTTGTTATGAACATCAAAAATAAAAAGGGAGGTTTCACCCTCATCGAGTTGTTGGTGGTGATCGCCATCATAGCGATTTTGGCTGGTTTACTCCTGCCTGCCTTGGCTAAGGCCAAGGAAAAAGCACGATTGACAAGTTGCAAGAACAACCTGAAGCAGTTTGGTTTGTCGGTGATCTACTTTGCGGATGATAACGAAAACTACTTTCTGCATAAGCAAAACTGGCTTGATAGCGGTAACAACCGTAAGCTCGAAGCAGGACAAATGTATAAGTATCTTAAAACAAAGGATATCTACGTCTGTCCAACCGACAAAATCGCTTTGAAACGCCCCGGCCAATGGTCAAACCGCCGGGATTTTAGTTATGCAATCACTGGCCCCGGGGGAGACGATCACATTCAACTTAATCAGCATAACTCCAATTGCAGAAAGTTTTCTACTTGGTCGGATCCAAGCAAGTCGTTCACTTTCATGGAGGAGGCTCTGGATGCGCCACTCAATGACGGCCATATATGGCCCAATGATTGGGATGTTCTGGCGACTCGCCACAGAGGTTCCGGGGACGGTTTTGGTGTAAATGGTAAAGGGAATCCACGCGAACTAAGCGGACTTGGATGCATTCTGATGGGGGATGCGCGTGTTGAGACGTGGAGCAAAAGAAAGTTTAAGGAATATGGGTATAAAAAGGGAAATAGTCGTCTCTGGAAGCCGTTCGGCAAGGTTACCCAGCCCAGCCCTCCATGAAACTGCGCTCTTAGGTCAAGCGCGACAGTCCCAACTCATCTCTGAAATAATTGACAGCGAGAGGACGACTTTTCGTTTATCAGCTACCTATATACTTTAAACCATGAACAGTAGTAAATTCTCGCGTCGTACGGCGCTTAAATCGATCGCTGGAGGCACCGCTGCCGTGGGTGCGGTCCTGACCACCCCATCACTTGGCCAGGCGGCTGAGGGCAAGGTGAAGGGTAATATCCGTCACTCAGTCTGCAAGTGGTGCTACGGAAGCACCGGCCTGGAGAAATTGGCGGCCAAGGCGGCCAGCCTTGGCATGGAATCGGTCGAGCTACTGAACCCGCCGGAATTCGCGACCGTGCAAAAGCACGATCTCATTTGCGCAATGGTCAGTTTCCCGGTTGGCACGCTCAAGGACGGGAAAACCAGGGTTGGCGGTATCGGCAGGGCATTTAACCGTCTCGAGCATCACGACACGCTGGTTGAGGTATACGAGCAGCGAATCAAGGAGACTGCCAAGGCGGGCTTCAAGAAGCTGATCTGTTTTTCCGGCAACCGCGCAGGGATGGATGACGAGACCGGCCTGAAAAACTGTGCGATCGGTCTTAAGCGTATCCTGTCCATTGCCGAGAGGCACAAGGTGTCCATCGTGATGGAACTGCTAAACAGCCGCGTTAATCACAAGGATTACATGTGTGACCGGACAGAGTGGGGTGTTGCGCTATGCAAAGCAATCGACTCGGAGCGCTTCGGCCTGCTATACGACATCTACCACATGCAGATCATGGAAGGGGACGTGATTCGCACCATCCGCGACAATAAAAAATACATCTTCCATTATCACACCGGCGGCAACCCCGGGCGCAACGAGATCGATGAGACACAGGAACTATATTACCCGGCGATCATGCGGGCGATTCTCGAGACCGGCTACAAGGGGCACGTTGGGCAGGAGTTCATCCCCAAGCGCGAGGATAAGCTGGCCTCTCTCGAGCAGGGCGTTCGCATCTGCGACGTTTAACTGATGGGCAGCACTCTTCCTGAGGCCAAGTGCGATATCATCACTGCCGCGGTTGGGCGCGCGGTTTACGAGACGCGTGTCTACGATATCCACACGCATCTATACGACCCCGCTTTTGGTGAACTGCTGCTGTGGGGCATCGACGACCAGTTGGTGTACCACTACCTCGTTGCAGAGGCGTTTCGGCATTTCGACATCGGTTACGAGGCGTTCTGGCATCTGGCCAAGGAGGAACAGGCGCAGATGATTTGGGATGCATTGTTTGTCGAGAATTCTCCGTTGTCAGAGGCGTGTCGTGGCTTGTTGACGGCGCTTAACCGGCTTGGCCTGGACGCCAACCAACGGGATCTGCCGTCCATCCGCAGGTGGTTTGCTGAGCAGGATCCGGACGACTATATCACGCGCTGCATGGACTTGGCCAAGGTCAGAACGATTTGCATGACCAACTCGCCATTCGACGAGCTGGAGACGCCCCTGTGGGACGCCGGCTTCGAGCGGGATGAACGGTTCACCTCTGCGCTGCGGATTGACCCGCTTTTGCTCGATTGGGATGCCACTGCGCTGCGCCTGGCCGGGGCCGGCTATGAGGTGCAGGCGGATTTCTCCGGCAAAACGATGGAGGAGGTGCAGCGGTTCCTGCGCGACTGGGCCAAGCGCATGGACGCCCTGTACGTGATGGTGTCACTGCCGCCGGCGTTTGAGTACCCGGCCAACACGCAATGCTCGACCCTGATCGATGGGGCGATACTGCCGTTCTGCAGGGAGAGCGGTCTGCCCTTTGCGCTGATGATCGGCGTGAAGCGTGGTGTGAACGCTGCAATGCAACTGGCCGGCGACGGCGTTGGCAAGCCGGACCTGGCCAGTCTTGAGAACCTTTGCTCTGGCCATCCCGACAACAAGTTCCTCTGTACGGTGCTGTCTCGCGAGAGTCAGCATGAGTTGTGCGTCATTGCCCGCAAGTTCCGTAATCTGCACGTCTTTGGCTGCTGGTGGTTCACGAACGTTCCGAATGTGATCGAGGAGATGACGCGCATGCGGCTCGACCTGATCGGTATGAGTTTCACCGCGCAGCACTCTGACGCCCGCGTGCTTGACCAGATTATTTACAAGTGGGACCACTCACGGGAGATCATCGCCGGCGTGCTGAGAGAGAAATACCTGAACCTGGCCGCAACCGGCTGGGAGCCAAGCGAGGTGGAGATTAAGCGTGATGTCGAAGGGTTGTTCGGCGGGTCGTTCCAGCGTTTTTTGGGCAGGTGATATTTCGCCCCTGATCAAGTCCGCTTGACGGGACTATTGCCGCTGAATAGTTTCACCGACCTGCCAAGTTCCAGCGCGTTGACTTTTTTCCATGAAATTAAAACAGCTTAGTTTTTTTGCTGCCGGGTTGCTCGTCGGGATAGCGACGCTCACAGCCAAGCCCGTTCTCGTGAACGGTGGAAGGGATCTTAAACATTTGGTCAAGATCGAAAACAAGCTCAACGAGGGTGGCGCAGAGATCGACTTGACTGTGGCGACGCGTAATGGCCGTTGGCCGCTCGGCCATCTTGAGATGGCACAAACAGGCAAGTTTACGACCCCGGCTTTGTGTGCTGCATGGTACTCTGAGCGACATCGACCCGGCACGGGCGTATACACGGTCTCCGACGAGATCATGCTTGTCGGTGCTGAGGACGTTTACGATGGTGTCGGCGGCGTGATTGGCTGGTTAGATTCCGAGTCCGGTATCGGTATCTCTTTTACGCTCAATCATTATGACGGTTTTCAAGTGGGCACGGTTTCTTTTCTGACCGATGACCCCGATACCAACCGGTCGGTCGACGGATTGTTCGAGTTGGACGGCTCGCCTGCGCGGGCGGCCGTCGATTCCGCCTTGTCCGGGAAGGGGTCGTACGACGGTTCCAAGTGGGTCAGGATGGAATTGGCGTTTTCTGTCCCGACAGAGGAGGACAAGGCGGCTCTCGAGGATGTCACAGCAAAAATCACGGCAACCGTGTTCTCGCGCGGAACAAAAATCGTCGAGGGAACTCGTGAGATTGTCCTGCTCACCAACCTGCCCATGCCGGAGGGAAGCAAGCATCGGTTCGGTTATTTTGGCTACTGGGACAGCTTATGGGAGGAGGGAAACAAGGTTGCAATATACAAAAATCTTAAGATCGATGGTGAGCTCTACAACTCGCCGCCAACCATCGAACCGATCGATGACTTGACCATTAATGAGAATGGCACCGGGGAAGTGGTCGTCCTGATCGATGACCTCGAGTTGGGTTCATCCCAGCTCAAGATGAGCGCTGAATCATCTAACCCGGTGCTGTTACCTGTGGAAGGGATTGATATTGATCCATACGGCTCCGAGCGAATCTTGACCATCACGCCCAGCGCAAATGCCCACGGCGAGGCTATCATTACCATTTCTATCAGCGATGGATCGGATCAGGACTCGACAGCGTTCACATTGACGGTCAACGAGAAGAACGATCCTTCGATCCTTTCTGTTGCGCGGGGCGGTAACGGTCAATTAACCGTTGAGTGGGTTGGGGGAGGCGTGCTGCAGTCCAGTACCGACCTGAAAAGCTGGCAGGCTATAGAAGGCGCTGTCAGCCCGTTCCTGGCCGATCCCGTGGAGGCGTCGAAATACTTTCGTGTGATTTTGGAATGACGCCCTTGGCCAGGCATCAGGCCTACTCCTCGTAGGCATCCATCCCTTCACAGGTGCAGACCGGGTTCCGGTCGCCGTGGACGCTGTCGATTCGGTTGACCGGCGGCCAGTATTTCTGCTCCCGCAATCCCGTCACCGGGAACACCGCCTGTTCGCGGCTGTAAGGCCGGTTCCATTCACCCGTCACGTCGTTGGCCGTGTGCGGTGCGTTCCTGAGCAGGTTGTTTTCCGCGTCCTCTTCTCCGTTTTCAATCGCCATGATCTCGGCATGAATGGAGATCATCGCGTTGCAGAAACGATCCAACTCCACCCTCGGCTCACTCTCGGTCGGTTCGACCATCATTGTCCCGGCGACCGGCCACGAGATCGTTGGGGCGTGAAAACCGTAATCCATCAGTCGCTTGGCCACATCCTCGACTGCGACCTTCCCGAACTGCCGCAAATCGACGATGCACTCGTGGGCCACGAGGCCGTTTTTCCCCCGGTACAGAATAGGGAACGTATCGGCAAGCTGTTGGGCGATGTAGTTGGCGTTTAGGATGGCCACCTGTGTGGCCTTGGTCAGGTTCTCCGTTCCCATCATCGCGATGTACATCCAAGAGATTGGCAGGATGCCCGCGCTACCCCAGGGCGCTGCCGCGACTGCGCCGCTGTTATCCTCCAGCGGATTGCCCGGAAGAAACGGCGCGAGATGCTTGGCAACCCCGATCGGTCCGACGCCCGGTCCGCCGCCGCCGTGCGGGATGCAGAATGTCTTGTGTAAGTTTAGATGGCAGACATCCGCCCCGATGTCACCGGGGCTGGTTAGGCCAATCTGTGCGTTGAGGTTGGCGCCGTCCATGTATACCTGTCCGCCATGCTCGTGGGTGATGGCGCAGATTTCGCGGATACCCCGCTCGAAAATGCCGTTGGTGGACGGGTAGGTGACCATGATTGCCGCCAGATTTTCGCTGTGTTCCCCGGCGCGGGCGCGCAGATCGTCGAGGTCGATGTCGCCGTTGTCGGCGGATTGGCCGCACGTCACCGGCACGACTTTCATCCCTGCCATCACGGCACTGGCCGGGTTGGTGCCGTGCGCCGACATCGGGATCAGGCAGACGTTGCGTTGCGTGTCGCCGCGGCTTTCGTGGTAGCGGCGGATCGCCAGCAACCCGGCAAGTTCACCCTGCGAGCCGGCATTTGGCTGGAGCGACACGGCGGCGAAACCGGTGATTGCTCTCAGCCAGTCTTCGAGGTTCTCAAAAAGTTTCTGGTAGCCCAGCGCCTGGTCGACCGGCGCGAATGGGTGCAGCGCGGCAAAGCCTGGCCAACTGATCGGGAACATCTCCGCGGCGGCGTTGAGCTTCATCGTGCAGGAGCCAAGCGGGATCATCGATGTCGTGAGTGAGAGGTCGCGCGCCTCGAGTTTTTTGAGGTAGCGCAGCATCTCCGTCTCCGAGTGGTGTCGGTTGAAAACCGGGTGCGCGAGAAAATCTGAAGTGCGCTGCAGCGACTCGGGAATGGCCTCCACGGGGCCAATCGCCAAGTCAAACCCGGGCGCTTGGCCGCTGTTGAAAATCGTCAGCAAGTCGGTCAAGTCAGCCGATGTCACCGTCTCGTCGAGCGAGATGCCGACGCGCCCACCGCCGAGTTGCCGGAGGTTGATTTGGTGCTTCTTCGCCTCGGCGATCATGGCGTCCGCCGTTTGGCCGAGCGCGATGGTGATCGTGTCGAAAAAGTGCTCCGTCTCCACCGCTTGGCCAAGCTGCCTCAAACCGTTGGCTAACGCCTTGGTTTGCGCGTGGACGCGTCCGCCGATTTGACGCAGTCCATTGGGGCCGTGGTACACGGCATACATCGAGGCGATGTTGGCCAGCAACGCCTGCGCAGTGCAGATGTTACTCGTGGCCTTGTCACGGCGGATGTGCTGCTCGCGCGTCTGCAGTGCCAGTCGCAGCGCGGGACGTCCGTTGGAGTCCTTGGACACGCCGACAATCCGGCCCGGCAGTCGCCGCTTGTGCTTGTCCCGCGTGGCGATGAATGCTGCGTGCGGACCGCCGTAGCCCATCGGCACACCGAATCGCTGTGCGCTACCGATGGCTACATCCGCACCGAGTTCGCCGGGCGGCTTGATCTGCGTGAGAGCCAGCAGATCGGTTGCGACAGTTACGAGCGCGTCGTTCTCGTGCGCCTGGGCGATAAACCCGCTCGGGTCAGCCAGCGTGCCGTCGGTAGCTGGGTATTGCAGTACTACGGCGAACACCGGCGTGCTGAAGTCGAACTCGTCCGGATTGCCGGTGACGACTTCGATGCCGATGGCCTCGGCTCGCGTGCGTAGCACGGAAATTGTTTGCGGATGGCACCCGGTCGAGACGAACACGGCGTTGGCCCGGTTGCGCGACTGGATGTTGCGGCACATCGTGACCGCTTCGGCGGCGGCAGTGGCTTCGTCAAGCAGAGAGGCATTGGCGATCTCCATGCCGGAAAGGTCACAGACCATCGTTTGAAAATTGAGCAGCGCTTCGAGCCGCCCCTGTGAGATCTCGGCCTGATACGGCGTGTACTGTGTGTACCAGCCGGGATTCTCTAGGAGGTTGCGCTGGATGACCGGCGGGGTGATGCAGTCGTGGTAGCCCATCCCGATGTACGAGCGATAAACCTGGTTTTGATCGGCCAAGCGGCGGAGTGATTGGAGCGCCTCGGTTTCGCCTTGGGCGTGCGGGAGTTCGGGCGGCTTGGAGAGGCGGATACTGCTTGGCGTGCCGGCGTTGATCATCGCGTCGAGCGATTCGTGCCCAAGCGCCGCAAGCATCGCATCAATGTCGTCCTGCCCCGGGCCGATGTGCCGGTCCACAAAACGGTCCGGATGCTGCGTCAAACGGTCGTTGTCGGGTTTCAAAATCGTTCTCTTTTCATGGGATGCCTCCCCCTGTCCTGCGAACAATGTATGGGATAACGGAAAACCCCCACAAGCGAGATTCCTGAATTGTGAATAAGAATTTGTCGCTTTAGAGCCCTGCGGGACGTTTGAGGACGAGGATGCAGCGGAAGCCGTAATCCTCGGCGGATACCTTTGGCGTCACGATGAGCTCGCGGTTGGCGGCGATCAGGTCGGGGGTTTCGTCGCGCCAGCCGCCGCCGCGCAGGATGCGGCCAATGCCTTCCTCGCTTGGCCAAGCGGTGCACCATTCCCACACATTGCCGCGCAGATCGTGCAGGCCCAGCGAGTTCCCAGGGAACGAACCGACCGGGCTGGTTTGCGGGAAGTTGTCGATGCCGAGCTGCGGGCCGAAGTTGCTGCTGTCGGGCGCTTCCGCTTGACCAAGCGCGAGGGTCCATTCACTCGTGGTCGGCAGGCGGTAGCCCTCGTTGGTGGCGAGGAGGCCACTCTCGCGTTCGCGTTGGCTGAGCCAAGCGCAGAAGGCCTGGGCATCATCCCATTGGACGTTGACGGCGGGATGGTGGTCGGTGTCCTGAAACCAGGCCGCCTGCCAGCCGTTGGTTGAGGCGTTGGCAAAGGCGGCGTAGTCGGCGACTCGGGTTTCCCAGACGCCGAGCCAGGCGTCGCTGCCGGGCAACTGGACAAACTGCATGCCGAGGCTGTTGACAAAAAATCGATGCTGATTGATCTCGTGAAAACCGGGCTTGGCCGCTGGGTCGCCGCCACAACCGGCGAGCAGCCAGCCAGCCATTAGCAGCATCAGTGCCTGGCCAATTGGCGGTTGCCGTTGCGTGGGCTCAGCCATGGCGCTGGGCGTCGAGCAGTTTTTGGCTGCGCCGGCGCGACGGCACGGCAAGGACGGTTTGCCGGGTCAACTGCTTGATCTCGGCACGGCTAACCTTGATGCGATTCTCGGCGTCGAGCACATTTTGCCCGCGCAGCAGGGTGAGAGTCCGCTGGCCGATAAGCACTGGCAGCGTGCAGGCGGTGCGCAGCCGGAACTGCCGGTATGGCAACAGGCCGATGTACTGGACGGCGTCGTCGAGGTGCGCGGCGGCTTTGTCGAGGTAGCTGTCGTAAACCGGGCGGAACCGGTCGATGGTTTCTGTTGCGAGCAGGTCGCGCGGCTCGAGGTCGTGCTCGGCCAATACCGCGTTCGGCAGATAGCAGCGGCCGGTGCGTAGGTCGGCCGGGAGGTCGCGCAGGATGTTGACCAACTGCAGTCCCTTGCCGAAGCGGACCCCGGTCTCGAGCAGCCGCGCCTCTGTGGCGGCATTGGCTTCGAAAAGGTGCGCCAAAGACAGGTGCGTCCAGAATTCGCCGACACAACCGGCGACGCGGTAGGTGTAGTCGTCAAGTTCATCCTCACGTGCCAGCGGGATGATCGTGTCGCCGGTGGCGTAGGCGAAGCGGTGCAGATCGAGCATTTGTCCGCCGGTGATCGTCTCGAGTACCTGCCGAATGCGCAGCCGGTCGGCATCGGGAAACTGCTCAAGATAACTGACCGGCGCGGCGGCGTTCTCGAGCAGTTGCGCCTCGGCGGGATCACGCTGGAGCCGGGCGAGGGCTGTGAGGTTGGGCAGCGCGCCGGTACGGCCCTGGATGCGTTCGTTGAACTGCTCGAGCGCGAGCAGGCGTTGGTCGGTGGGGCCGCCTTTCGAGTCGGCGAGGGTGTCGGCGATGCGCGCCAGGAGGTAGCCCAAGCCGATCTGCGGACGGATGCGTGGCGGCAGCGCCTTGAGCGTCAGGTAAAAGGAGCGGGAGCTTTCCTTGAGCAGCGAGTCGATCGCCTGGTGAATGGACTTGGACATGACCTCGCACCCTATGGTCACCGGCTAACCAGCAAACAGCCAGTAGCCGCCGACGAGCAGGGAGGCTGTGCAGCAGGCCAGGCCGAAGCCATAGCCAAGCTGCGGGCTGCCGTTGGCCAGGCGCCTGGCCATGCGGCCCAGCCCGGCGGAAAAGAGCGTCATCGCTGTGACGGTGGCCAGGGCGTAGGCGGCGAGGTAGAGGGCAACGCCGGCGAAGCTTGCGATGGCGAGGGTCGGTAGAACAACCCAGAGATGTGTTCCGCCGGCGGTGCCGTGAAGCAGTCCGATGCCCAGCGCGGCGTGCGAGTGTTTGTGGCTTGCACGGGAGTGCGCTTGGCCAAGGTGTGCATGAATGTGTGAGTGCCGAATGCCGAGGTGATCATGTTCGTGGGTGTGGACGCGATGACGCAACAGGGAGCGAATGCCCAGAGCGCCGACGGCGATCAGTATCAGGCCGACGAGCCACTCCGCTCCGCTGGAAAGCCACTCGGCGGCGGCGATGTCCTTAAGGAGCCATACAAGCAGGCCGATCAGCGCGACGCCACCGGCATGGCCCAGGCCCCAGTGGAGGCCCAGCCGCCAGGTGGCGTGCTGTTTGCGGTGTGTGGCGAAGGGCGCCAGCGCGGCCAAGTGGTCCGCCCCGGTGATCACGTGGGCGAATCCTGCCGCAAAACCGATGAATAAAAGTTCCATGCCCTTGAACGGACACACTATTTAGCAGAGGCAGCCCGCGTGTGAAAGCGCAAAGGCGCGCGGATTCACTTCGCGCCGGTGCCGATGAAAACGACCGGGATGGTGCGGAAGAGAATCTTGATGTCGAGCCAGAGCGACCAGTTGTCGATGTACTCGAGGTCGAGGCGCACCCAGTCGGAGAATTCATTCACCTCGTTGCGGCCGCTGATCTGCCATAGGCAGGTGAGGCCCGGCTTGACGCTGAGCCGCCGGCGGTGGGCGAGATCTTCGAAGCGCTTGGTCTCGTCCACTGGCAGGGGCCTCGGGCCGACGAGGCTCATGGCGCCCTTGAGGACGTTGAACAGCTGGGGTAGTTCGTCGAGGCTGAACCGCCGCAAGAAGCGGCCGATCGGCGTGATGCGAGGATCGTTGGCGACCTTGAACACCGGGCCGCTCATCTCGTTCATGGCCGCCAGCTCGTGCTTACGCTGCTCGGCGTTGGTTGCCATCGAGCGGAACTTGTACATGGTGAAAGGGCGGCCGTTGATGCCGCTGCGTTTTTGCCGAAATAAAACCGGGCCAGGCGAGTTGAGCTTCACTGCTAGGGCGCACAGCAGAAACACCGGCGAGAGGAGTACGAGCATGGCCAGCGCCCCGACGAAATCGATGGCCTGCTTGGCCAAGCCCTGCAGGGAGGCGGCCGGTGCGGAGTGAAACACCAGCAGCGGGACGCCGTGAAAATCATCGACTGCGGTGCGGGCGATCTGGGTGTTGAAAAAATCGGCGGCAAGCCACACCTCGACGCCTTCCAGTTCGCAGGCGTTGATGACCTGCTCGATTCTGTCGAACTTGGTGTGGCCGGCGTTGATGAGGACAACGTTGGCAGAGTGTTCGTGCATCTGGCGCAGGAGGTTGTCGATCGGTTTGCGGTCGATGTTGAACTGGAGCACGACGCGATAGCTCGTTTCGTTCGCATTATCAATGCGGTTTAGCATGCTCTGCGTCTCGTCCGGTGAGCCAAGCAGGATGATTCGTTTCTGCAGGTCAGCACGGGTCAGGCGGCGGCGCTGCCAACTCATCGTGGCCTCCTCCTTGGCCCAGGCCAGTACAATGCTGAGCAGGGCAAAAATTAGGATCACCGAGCGGGTTAATTGAATCTTGAAGGCGAACAACACGGTGATGATGAGCAGCGAGATCACCAGGGAGGCCTTGGCCAGCGGCCAGGTGGTCTGGGCGCGGCTTGGCCAAGCGGAGCGCGCATAAAACCCCTGCGTGTCAAGGACGAAGGGAGCCACAAACAGGAGCAGGATGCTGATCCATACGTACGCCCCATTAAATGGCGCGATCTCAGCCGTGCCACCGAACACCTCGAAGTGCAGAACCTTACGCAAGCTATGCGCCAACCAAAGGCTGATGGCAAAGACGAAGCCGTCGAGCACCTTGTTGATGCTTGTCTGGACTTGTCGTTGATTTCGTAGCATACGGGTCGGGTGCCCTCGTACAACGGGGTCAAGGTTTGTACGCCTTGGCCAATCCGGAAACAATCCCTCATTAACCAAGGGCGGAGAATTTTGGACAGCGGCGCGTGGGGGAAATGTTCAATTCGGCCCAGTCGAAATTACCATTTCTCCTCAATTGTTTCGCCGAACAGGTGGTTCAGTTCCTCCTTGAGTCGCTCGACCGGCAGGCCAATCACGTTTGATACTGAGCCAGAGACTCGTTTGATGATCAAGTGCTTGTTCTGCTGGATGGCGTAGCCGCCGGCTTTGTCGAGCGGATCGATTCCGGCCAGATACTCGTCGATTTTCCCTTTGCTGAGCGGGAGGAAGGTGACGTTGGTGATCACCGAGAATGTCTTGCTGATTTCGTTGTTGTGATAGATCAGCGAGACACCAGTCGAGACCTGATGCGTGCGTCCCTGAAGTTGGGCCAGCATTCTGCCGGCTTCATCGAGATGGGTCGGTTTGCCGAACAGTTCGTCCTCAAGATAAACCATTGTGTCAGCCGCAATCACGAGGCATTCCGGATGCAATTCGGCGATTGGCTCAGCCTTGGCCCTAGCGTTGGCCTCGCAGAGATCAGGGACGAAGTCGCTGCCTTCCAATGTTTCCTCCGCGTGGCTGGGGACAATCTCGAACTCGATGTCCATTGAGGTGAGCAACTCCGATCGTCTCGGGGAGGCGGAGGCAAGGATTACAGGGGGCAAATTGTCCATGGGCAGTCCGTTGGAGAGTCTGAGTCCAAAAGGATAAGTTTACACGGTTTTATTGTGATCACAAGCATGGGCCGCTGCGATGAAGCCACTGAAAAGAGGATGTGGCTTGTTGGGCTTGCTTTTGAACTCCGGATGAAACTGGCTGGCCACATAAAACGGGTGCCCGGTGACTTCGACGATTTCAACCAGATTCCCGTCCGGGGAGGTGCCGCTGAACACCAGGCCGGCCGCCTCGAACGGTTCGCGGTAGGCGTTGTTGAACTCAAAGCGGTGGCGATGTCGCTCGTGAATTTCCTCAGCCCCGTAAAGCTTGGCCGCCAGCGAGCCGGGCTTGAGGCTGCATGGCTGCGAGCCAAGGCGCATGGTGCCGCCCTTGTCGGTGACGTTTTGCTGCTCGTCCAGCAGGGCGATGACCGGGTAGGCAGTGCCGGGATCAAACTCAACGGAGTGCGCGTCCTCAAGCTTGAGCACATTGCGGGCGAACTCGATGGTGGCAGTCTGCATCCCGAGGCAAAGCCCGAGGTACGGGATGTTATTTTCGCGTGCGTACTGGGCTGCTTGGATTTTGCCCTCGGTGCCGCGCTCGCCAAACCCGCCCGGCACCAGGACGCCGCTGCAGCCCTTGAGTGTCTTGGCGGCCCCGTTTTCCTCGATATCCTCCGCATCAACCCGTTCAATCTCGACACCGCAATCGTTGGCTACGCCGCCGTGAATCACCGCCTCGTAAACCGACTTGTAGGCGTCCTGAAGCTCGACATATTTGCCCACGACGCCGATGCGGACCCGGTGGCGCGGTGTAGTGAGTTTGCGGATGATGTCCCTCCAGTACTCCATGTCAGCCGGCTTGGTTTTCAGATCAAGGCATTCACAGATCAGGTCGTCGAGTCCTTCGCGTTGCAGCATCAGCGGCACCTCGTAGATTGAGTGTTCTACGTCGATCTCCTCGATCACCGCCTTGTAAGGCACGTTACAGAAGAGGGAAAGTTTCTGGCGCAACTCCTTGGTTAACGGCTTTTCACAGCGGCAAACCAGAACGTCCGGCGTGATGCCGATCTCGCGCAGCTTGGCTACGCCCTGTTGGGTCGGCTTGGTCTTGAGTTCGCCGGCAGCATTGATGAATGGAATGAACGTGACATGCAGGAATAGGACATTCCCTTGGCCGGCGCCAAGGGCGAATTCCCGGATCGCCTCGACGAAGGGCAGCCCCTCGATGTCGCCGATGGTGCCGCCGATCTCGGTGATCACCACGTCGGCCCCGGTCTTGTCGCCGATCTCCAGGATACGTTTTTGGATTTCGTCGGTCACGTGCGGGATGACCTGCACGGTTTTGCCGAGGTAATCCCCGCGCCGTTCCTTGTCCAGCACGGTTTGGTAAACCTGGCCGCTAGTGAGATTGTTGAAGCGGGTCAGCTTCGTGTCTGTGAAGCGTTCGTAGTGGCCAAGGTCGAGGTCGGTCTCCGCGCCGTCATCGAGCACGTACACCTCGCCGTGCTGGAATGGGCTCATCGTGCCGGGGTCGACGTTCAGGTAGGGGTCAAACTTTTGCAGCGTGATCTTGAGGCCGCGGTTTTCCAGCAGGGTACCAATGGACGCCGCCGTTAATCCCTTTCCAAGGGAGCTCACCACGCCGCCAGTTACAAAGATGTGCTTCACTGTTTTTTCATCAAGATTTCGTGCACCCGCTGCAAATCTTCCGGGGTGTCGATGCCCAAGCTGTCGTGGTCCACCACCGCAACGGCAATCGAGATTCCGTTTTCCAGCGCCCGCAGTTGCTCGAGTTTCTCCGCCTGCTCGAGTGGGGAAACCGGCTGGGCGACCAATCGGAGCAGGATCTCTCGGCGATAGCCGTAAATGCCGAGGTGCTTCAAAAACGGAAACGCCACCAACTGCTCTTCGCTAGGTGCGTCGGCGGCGTCACGCAGATACGGTATCGTATGCCGGGAGAAGTATAGCGCCTGGCTGGCGGCATTGACAACGACTTTTACCGCATTGGGGTTCTCGTGCTCGGCGGCGTCGGTGATTGGCACTGCGGCGGTGGACATTTCGTTGTTGTCGAGAAGCGCGGCCACCTTGTCGATCACGCTCGGGTCGATCATCGGCTCGTCGCCCTGTACATTCACGATGGCATCGAATTCGAAGCGCTTGGCCACCTCGGCCACGCGGTCTGAGCCGCTCGCGTGATCGGCCCGGGTCATCTCGACTCGGCAGAACCTGGCCGCCACGTCGGCGATCCGCTGGTCATCGGTGGCTACGATCACCTCACTGAGTCGCTTAGCTAAGCGGCACTTGCTGGCGACGTGCTCAATGAGCGGCTTTCCGTCCAGCAATTCCAGCGGCTTGCCGGGAAACCGGGAGGAGTCGTAACGAGCGGGAATGATGCCTGCAATGTTCATTTTCAGTCGCCCAACCGGGCCTCTTGGCCAAGCCGGGTATCCTTTCGCGGACAGGGATGAATACCCCAAATCGTGGCCACTCGTCAAAGAGTTCCAATTTTTTGGGTAAGAACAGGCTTTTATGTCCATTTGGTGTGAACAAGTCCTGATTGCCACCCCCTGCGCATGGGTGGTAAATTCGGCTCGACCAATTGATGAGGGCTCTGCTGGCAAATCCGCTGGAGCTTGCGTGTCTTTCTGAGAAGGACAAGGCGGGGTTGGTTCGTCTGTTGTCCGACCCCGATCCCGTGGTGTTTCAGGCCATACGGCAGACCTTGATCAACTGCGGCACCGAATCCCGGCCTTGGCTGAAGGCCGGCCTAAGCAGTCGGGATCGGCTCGTCCGGAAACATTCGTGGGAGATCCTCACACAACTGGATCGGAACGCGGCCGACCGTGAGTTCATCTCCTTTTGCAACCGGGGCGGGGAACATCTCAACCTTGAGAAAGGCGTATGGCTGCTGAACCGTACCGCCTTCCCCAACCTTGATCTGGAAACCTACAAGTCCCAGTTGGATGAGTTCGCAACGCGCGTGCGCAAAGTATGCGATCCCGGGCAAAGCCAGCCGGCCGCATTGATGGCTGTCAACCGGGTCCTTTACCGGAAGGAACATTTTCGGGGCGACAAAACCAACTACTACGATCCGC
Organism: Pedosphaera sp.; assembly: GCA_022451065.1. Lineage (GTDB taxonomy): Bacteria > Verrucomicrobiota > Verrucomicrobiia > Limisphaerales > UBA1096 > UBA1096. The sequence continues at coordinate 22,328 of JAKUOU010000053.1, forward strand.
AGAACAGTTATCTAAATCGGGTGATCGACCGCCGCTTGGGAAACCCGCTCAGCCTGTGCCTTGTCTATCTTTTTGTTGCGCGCCGACTTGGCCTCCCGGTAACCGGCATTGGTATGCCGGGTCATTTCATCCTTCGCTTACAGTCCCCCGCGTTCACCATTTATGTAGATGCATTCAACGGTGGCAATTTTTTAACCCACTCTGATTGCGCCAAACGGCTCAAGCGTTGTGGGTACGGCATTGATGCCGGCTTCCTTTCCACGACGACCCCGCGCCGGACCTTGATGCGCATCTGTTCTAATTTGCATCAAATCTACCAAAAGAGCCGGCATCTTGGTGAGCGGGATCGCATCCAAAAGTACCTCATCAAGCTGGCCTGTTGATGTGCCGCTCGGCCAAGGGCAAAGCGAGGGAGCAGTCAGTCAGTCCTGGCCAGAGGAACCGGCTCGGGAGCAAAGCCGGATTGGAAACCGGTCGCCGTGTAGGTGACCAGATTCTGGATGATCCAGTCGGCACTGCCATTCATGTGACCTTCTTGTCGATCAGCATGATCATCCCCACAAGAAATAAAAAATGAGCAAATATAAATCCATTAATCAGGTAAAATCACAATTCACCAGTCTTCTCACACCTTGACGTTTTGACCGAAAGGGTGTCTGGTTGGTGTCGCACGTCTCTTTTCGAGAAAGGACTATTTCAGCGGGTGGTTTTATGAATCGTTTGCGTTTTTTTAGGTCTTTGTTCAGTCGG
>JAKUOU010000054.1 GCA_022451065.1 Pedosphaera sp.
TCGCTTGGCCGAGTGCGGCAATTTTATGGGCAGGAGAGCGGCGACATTTACGGGGCCGGGTTTGTGTCGTTCGATGTGCTGCTTGGTCAGACGATTGGCCAGACGTTTTACAACCGGCACGGCGACGTGTTCGGATGGACCTGTCTCGGCTGGGTGTTGGGTGTCCTGGGCGTTCGCGGTTTTCGCGCCAAGCGGAGACTACACAACAGCGGGGGAATCGGCTAAACTGCGCCCCGCGTTCGCGCCATTATGATCCCGAGGGAGATACTCAAAAAAATCCGGCAAATCGAGATTCGCACCAAGCGGCTTGTCACCGAGACGTTGGCGGGCCAGTACCACAGTGCGTTCAAGGGACAGGGATTGCACTTTGAGGAGGTACGGGAGTACACGCCCGGTGACGAGATCCGGTCGATCGACTGGAACGTTACCGCCCGGATGAACCAGCCGTTTGTTAAGGTGTACTCGGAGGAGCGAGAGTTGACACTGATGCTATTGGTGGATTTGAGCGGCTCCGGCTTCTTCGGTTCGGTTGAGCAAACCAAGCGCGAGATCGCCGCCGAGTTAGCCTCGGTGCTGGCCTTTTCCGCTATCCGCAACAACGACAAGGTTGGGTTGATCCTGTTCACCGATAAGGTTGAGAAATATGTGCCACCACGAAAGGGCCGGATCCACGTGCTGCGGGTGATCCGCGAGATTCTGTTTTTTGAGCCGGAACACTGCGGCACTGATCTGAACGGCGCGCTGGAGTTTCTGGGCCGCGTGGTGCCGCGAAAGGCGATCACTGTTTGCGTGTCCGACTTTCTCGGGCAGACGAATCCGAGCCGGAGATTGATGGATGCGCACCTGCGCCGACAGGTGGTTCTCTCGGAGGCGCTGGCGCAGACTTCGGCTACGGCGTTGCGGCAGGCCAATCGGCGGCACGACGTGGTTGCGGTTCAAATCACCGATCCGCGAGAGCTAGCATTACCGAATGTTGGCTGGGTGGTGCTGCAGGACGCCGAGACAGGGCAGATCGTCGAGATCAACACCAGCGAGAAACGTCGCCGTGAGGCCTACACTCAGCGGCAATCTGATGCACAGGAGGAGCTTCGGCGTTTGTTCCGTACCTCAGGCATCGACTCGATTCAGCTTCGAACCGACGAGCCATACGTCACAGCGCTCGAGCGGTTTTTTGAGATGCGCCTGAAACGCCGGCACCTCGCTGCCTAATGCCGACGACTCTCAGCACCAACTCCGCGGCACTGGTTTTGCCGGACCCTGCCGATGTCACCAATGCAGTTGCCTCGGAGACAATCCCGGACATCCGTGGGTTGAAGGATATGGTTGAAATTCCCACCGGCAATGAGTGGATTTGGTGGTTGCTGGTTGCCGTGGCGGTGCTGGTTGTTACCGGGATCGTCGTCTGGTTTATCCGTCGGCATTTGGCCAAGAGCAGCACGGAACTGGCGCCCCCGCCACCCCCTCCACCGCATGTTGTGGCGTGGGAGAGGTTGCAGCGTGCGCTTGACCTGATCCACGAGGCCGAGTGGTTTTGTATCGAGGTGTCGCACATCATTCGAGTCTATCTTGAGGAGCGATTCAGTCTGCATGCCCCGGATCGAACGACCGAGGAGTTTTTGCTTGAACTGCAGTCAAGCCGGCACTTGGCTGGGGAACACAAGCAATTAGTCGCCAACTTCCTGAGCGAGTGCGACATGGTGAAGTTTGCCAGGGCGGAGCCGCCCGAGCAGGAATTGCGCAGCTTGCACGAGGCCGCCAGTCGTTTAGTCGGCGAGACGCAGCCAAGCTTGCACGAGGAAATCGAAGCCGAAGAGGAGGCCCCATTGGAGCAATGAACCTGGGTGACTTGAGAATAGACAGCCCATGGTGGTTGTTGCTGTTGTTGCTGTTGCCGTTGGTCGCCTGGGTACGACGGTATTGGCTTGGTGGCCGGCCGGCGCTGATGTTTTCCTCCGTACAACTCATGCGTGGCATCATGAGTTTGGCCAAGCCCAATTCCGAGGTTCTGCTGGGGTTTCTGCGCTGGACGGCGCTGTTGCTGTTTGTATTCGCCATGGCCCGGCCGCAGTGGGGAGAAGGCACCGAGAAAATCAGAGCCAGTGGCATTGATATCGCCGTGGCGTTTGATTTGTCTGGCAGCATGTTGGCCGAGGATTTTCAATTGAAGGGGCAGCGGGCCAACCGTGCCGCCGTGGCCAAAAAGGTGCTAAAGGGATTCGTCGATGACCGGCCGGCGGATCGGATCGGTCTGGTGGCCTTTGCTGGACGGGCGTACATCGCTGCGCCGCTGACGCTCGATCACGACTTTCTATTAGCCAATCTCGACCGTCTCGAGGCCGGTAGCCAGTCGATCGAGGATGGTACCGCGATCGGTTCGGCGATTAGCGCTGGGCTGAACCGCCTGCGTGATCTCGACTCGGAGAGTCGCATTATTATCCTGATGACCGACGGTCAAAACAATGCTGGTACCGTCGCACCGCTGACCGCTGCCGAGGCGGCCGAGCTGCTGGGCGTGAAGGTTTACACCATCGGCGTCGGCACGCGCGGAGTGGCGCCGATGCCGTACACTGATGTATTCGGCCGGAAGCGCTATCGCAATGTTGAGGTGAACATCGACGAGGAAACACTGCAAAAAATTGCCGAGCAAACCGGAGGTAAATATTTTCGGGCCGATAGCCAGCGCGCGCTGCGGGAGATATATGACAAGATCGACAAGATGGAAAAAACAGAGGTCGAGGTGGATCGGTTTTTCAACTACGACGAGTTGTTCCCGTACCTTGCCATTGCCGGCATGACGCTTCTACTGCTGGAACTCATTCTCGCCAACACCGTCTGGCTCAAGCTGCCTTAGCCCGGTTTTGGACAGGCTTGAGGTGGGCTATTTCTTCAGCGCGGTCTCGATGGCGGCGATGACCTCGGTGGCGTCCGGCTTGGTGCGGGGCGAGAAGCGCTTGATCACTTTGCCTTCGCCATCGAGCAGGAACTTCTCGAAGTTCCAGCGAATTTTTTCCGAACCGCCGGATTCTTTCTTGAGCTGCTTGTACAGAGGATGGGCGCCGTCGCCGTTCACCTCGATCTTGGAATGAAGAGGGAAGGTGACATCGTATTTGTCGGTGCAGAATTCTTTGATTTCAAGCGAAGTGCCGGGTTCCTGTTTGCCGAACTGGTTGCAGGGGAAGCCCAGCACGGTGAAGCCTTTTTTGGCATACTTTGAGTGGACGGCCTGTAATTGCTTGTATTGCGGAGTGAGACCACACTTGCTGGCGACATTGACAATCAGCATCACTTTACCCTTGTGGGCGCCGAGGTTGGTTTTCTTGCCGTCAATGTCCTTCAACGGGATGTCGAGCGTCGATTTCTCTGCGCAAACAATACCAGTCAAGCCAATGGAGAGGAATAAAGTCGAAACGAGTTTCATACCCGGTGAGAATAGCAGGTCAATCTGATTTGTCAAATATTGACATCAAGTCTGGTGGCTTGTTTTTGGGGGGTAATTTGTCGAGACTGTGCGGCCGCCAATTCGCGATGAAGAGGACCGCAAACAAAAAGACAACGAAAAGGAAAGCCGCGCCCAACCTGCGCCCGCACTCTGCGATCATGCTGGATGGGCCGGACCGTGCGCCAAGCCGGGCGATGCTCTACCCGACCGGATTCAAGAAGTCGGACTTTGACAAGCCGATCATCGGCGTGGCCTCGACATGGAGCAACGTCACGCCGTGTAACATGCACATTGACGAGTTGGCGCGCGTAGCTGAGGCCGGAACGAACAAGGCCGGCGGCAAGGCGATCGTGTTCAACACCATCACGATCTCCGACGGCATCTCGATGGGCACGGAGGGGATGAAGTACTCGCTCGTGTCGCGCGAGGTCATTGCCGACTCGATTGAGACGGTTGTCGGATGCGAGTGCATGGACGGCTTAGTCGCCATCGGCGGTTGCGACAAAAATATGCCGGGCTGCATGATTTCGATCGCGCGAATGAACCGTCCTGCGGTATTCGTATACGGCGGTACGATTTTGCCAGGCTGCATCACGGGCCAAACCAGAAAGCTCGACATCGTATCAGTGTTCGAGGCGGTCGGAGCGCATGCAAATGACAATCTTTCGGACAGAGGGCTTGATCAAATTACAGCGTGCGCCATTCCGGGGCCAGGCTCCTGCGGCGGCATGTACACGGCCAACACCATGGCCAGCGCCATCGAGGCGATGGGCATGAGCCTGCCGGGTAGCAGTGCTCAGGCGGCGATTAGCCCGGCCAAGAAAAAGGACTGCCGCGAAGCCGGTGCCGCTGTGCTGAATCTACTCAAGCTTGGGATTAAACCGCGCGACATCATGACAAAAAAGGCCTTCGAGAATGCGATTACCGTTGTCATCGCGCTTGGAGGCTCGACGAATGCCGTGCTGCATTTGCTGGCGATGGCGCATGCCGCGGACATCAAGTTGGGCATCGACGATTTCACGCGTATCGGAAAAAAGGTGCCGGTGCTGGCCGACCTTAAGCCAAGCGGCAAATACCTGATGAGCGAGCTGGTTGCCATTGGGGGCATTCAGCCGATGATGAAAACGTTGCTTCGCGCTGGGTTGCTGCACGGCGATTGCATGAGCGTCACCGGCAGGACGATGGCGCAGAATCTAGCCAAGGTAAAACCATACCGGAAGGGACAGAAGATCGTTCAGCCACTGTCCAAGCCGATCAAGACGGACAGCCACTTGGTGGTGATGTACGGCAATCTGGCGCCAGAGGGCGGCGTGGCCAAGATCACCGGCAAGGAGGGGATGAGTTTCACCGGCACAGCCAAACCGTTTGACTCCGAGGAAAAGGCAATGAAGGCGATCCTCGCCGGCAAAATCAAGGAAGGCGACGTCATCGTCATCCGCTACGAGGGACCAAAAGGCGGCCCAGGCATGCGCGAGATGCTTGGGCCAACGGCCGCCATCATGGGCGCTGGCTTGGGTAACGATGTGGCGCTGATCACCGACGGGCGGTTTTCCGGCGGGACGCATGGGTTTGTGGTGGGTCACATCACACCGGAAGCTTACACGGGAGGCACCTTGGCCTTGGTGAAGCGCGGCGACGAGGTCACCATCGATGCTGAGCGGCGGCAGTTGACACTCGGAGTGTCGGCGAAGGAATTGGCCAAGCGCCGAAAGGCATGGCGCAAGCCCAAACCACGTTACACGAAGGGCGTGCTGGCCAAGTACGCAAGCGCCGTAACGTCGGCCTCGCAGGGTGCTGTGACCGATCACAACCTCGAGGTGTAAGACAAGCGCTTGGCCCAAGCGACAACCCAACTGTAATAGTTCATCCGCAAGAATGCGCAGACAATATCCGTTCCAGATTTTCGAACCTAAGTGGCAGGAGTGTTGGCGTAGCGGTGAGACTTTCCGGGCGTGGAATCCTGATGAGAGCGTTCCTGCAGGACACCCGTTCCGCGAACGTCACCCGGACACAAACCCCGGGGACATGCCGAAATATTACATCCTCGACATGTTTCCTTACCCGTCTGGCGCCGGGCTGCATGTCGGGCATCCAGAGGGGTACACTGCCACTGATATTCTCGCCCGCTACAAGCGCATGCGCGGCTTCAATGTGCTGCACCCGATGGGCTGGGACGCGTTTGGTTTGCCAGCGGAGCAGTACGCCATCAAGACTGGCCAACACCCGCGCATCACGACCGAGGCGAATGTCGCCAACTTCAAGCGACAGATTCATTCGCTTGGCTTTAGTTACGACTGGAGCCGGGAGGTGAACACCACCGACCCCGGCTACTTCCGCTGGACGCAGTGGATTTTCCTGAAACTTTACGGCTCATGGTTCAACCCGGCTACAAACAAGGCGGAACCGATCGACACGCTGGCCTATCCGCCGAACGTAACCACCGGTGAGCAACGTCGTGCTTGGCGGGACGACCATCGCCTGGCCTATGTGAGTGAAGCGCCGGTGAACTGGTGTCCGGAACTCGGCACCGTCCTGGCCAACGAGGAGGTCAAGGACGGCGTGAGCGAGGTCGGTGGTTTCCCGGTGGTGCGTAAGCCGATGCGCCAATGGATGCTGCGCATCACCGCTTACGCGCAGCGCCTGCTCGACGATCTCGACGGCATCGACTGGAGCGACTCTCTCAAGGAAATGCAGCGCAACTGGATCGGACGCTCGGAGGGGGCTGAGGTGCTTTTCCGCGTCGAGGATTCCGATGTCGAGATTGCCGTCTTCACCACGCGGCCGGACACGTTGTTCGGCGCGACCTACATGGTCGTGTCGCCGGAGAGCGGATTGCTCAGGCAGATTGTTTCCGACGACCACAAGGCCGCAGTCCAGGCGTATCAGGCTGAGGCTGCCAGAAAAAGCGACCTCGAGCGCACCGACTTGGCCAAGGACAAGAGTGGCGTGTTCACCGGGGCGTACGCGATCAATCCGGCCAACGGACGGCAGGTGCCGATCTGGACAGCGGACTATGTTCTAGCCGGGTATGGCACCGGGGCGATCATGGCGGTGCCGGCGCACGACATGCGCGACCTCGAGTTTGCAAAGAAATTCAAACTGCCGATAGAGGTGGTCGTCCAAGCACCGGAAGGGGAAGATTCAATTGGTTTCACTGGCGTTGGCACGGCGGTGAATTCCGGATTGCTCGACGGCCTGCCGACACCCGAGGCCAAGCGTACGATCACCGCTTGGCTCGAGGAAAAGACACTTGGTCAAGGGATGGTCAATTACAAGCTGCGTGACTGGCTGTTTAGCCGGCAACGCTACTGGGGTGAACCGTTCCCGATCGTCTGGGATGAAGGCGGCCACGTTGGCCTGAACGAACGCGACCTACCATTGACCCCACCGGATCTTACTGACTTCAAGCCAACCGCCGCCGGCGATCCGCCCTTGGCCCGAGCCGGGGATTGGTGCCAGGCCGGCGAAGGCATCACGCGCGAAACGAACACCATGCCGCAATGGGCTGGTAGTTGCTGGTACTATCTGCGCTATCTGGATGCACAAAACTGTGACCGCTTCGTTGGTGACAGTGCGGAACGCTATTGGATGGGCTCGGCCAACGATGACGCCACGCTGGGGGTTGATCTCTACGTCGGTGGCACCGAGCATGCGGTGTTGCATCTGCTTTACGCGCGCTTTTGGCACAAGGTATTGTTTGATCTTGGCCAGGTGAGCACGCCGGAGCCGTTTTACAAGCTGGTGAACCAGGGGCTGATCCTCGGCGAGGATGGCCAGAAAATGTCGAAGTCGCGCGGTAACGTCGTCAATCCGGACGACATCCTAAACGAATTCGGCTCGGACGCGTTCCGCTTGTACGAAATGTTCATGGGTCCGCTCGAGATGGTGAAGCCGTGGAACACGAAAGGCGTCGAGGGCGTTTACCGGTTCCTCGGCCGGGTTTGGAGAATGCTCATTGACGAGCAAAGTGAAAAGGAATTCGAGCAGCAACTGACGGCGAGCCCTGAGCGCGGCCTGGAGCTGCTCACCGTGCTAAAACTGGACGAAGCGGTTGGTCAAGCGGAGGCCACGCCGGAGCAGCTTAGGATGTTGCACATCTGCATCAAAAAGGTGACCGAGGACATGGAGCACCTGCGTTTCAACACCGCTATCTCTGCGCTGATGGTGTTTACCAACGAGGCCTCAAACTGGGACATTCGCCCAGTATCGGTGATGAACGACTTCCTACTACTACTTGCGCCGTTCGCGCCACACATTGCCGAGGAGCTCTACGCCAAGGTCAACGGTGGTGACTCGACTCTCGCCTATCAACCTTGGCCAAGCCACAATGAAGAGTACCTCTTCGAGTCGAGCATTGAGATGGCGGTGCAGGTCAATGGCAAGGTGCGCGATCGCATCCAAATCCCGGCCGACATCGACGAGGCAGCTATAAAGCAGCTCGCTTTGGATAGCGGGAATGTAAAGCGGCACACCGATGGCAAAAGTGTAAAAAAAGTGATCGTCATTCCCGGCAAACTGGTCAACATCGTTTCGGTGTGAATGGTTTGAAGTCAAACTTGGCCCAGAATTTCCTAACCCTGCAGGAGCTGAAAACAGTCTGCGCCGTGGCATTCCTGCTGCTTGTCGAATGGGGAGTGAAATCTTGCTCCTTCAACCAGACGGAAGCGCTGTCCGGCCGGGCTTATAACTGATGCAACAGTTTGACTACGACGAAATGCTGGAGTTGATCCTAGCGAAGGATGATCGCTTCCCTCGGGAGGCCTACTACTTTGTGCGCGAGGGACTCGATTTCACCCAGCACAAGATGGCGAAGATGTCCGGCGCGAAAGAACCGCGGCATGTCAGTGGGCAGGAGTTGATGGACGGCATGCGACAATACGCGCTCGAGACCTACGGGCCGATGGCCAAGCTGCTACTCAACGAGTGGGGCATTCGTGTCACCGAGGATTTCGGCGAGATTGTTTTCAACCTTGTAGAGAACAATCTCCTGGCCAAGACCGAGAAGGACACCCGGGAGGACTTCGCGGGCGGTTACGATTTTGATGAGGCATTCACAGCCCCGTACGAGCCCAAGGCCAGGCCGGAAAAAAAGAACAAGTTGCCCGAGAACGAGCGCAGCAAGTAGCTGCCCAGCCAGGTGTTGCCTAAAAGCCCGGGGCGATGTAGCGTTCAAGCTGCTCAATGATGTGATCCTTCTGGGAAACCGTCAGTAGGAGTAAATCCGTTGAAGAGATTACCCCGAGCACTTTCCCCTTCTCAACCACTGGCAGGTGTCGAACCCGGTTGTTGCCCATGACGTTCATGCATTTTTCAAGGTTCGCCTCCGGATCCACCTGGGCGACCTTGCGGGTCATGATTTCCGAGACCTTGGTGGACTTGGAGGAGCGATCCTTGAGCACGACTTTTCGTGTGTAGTCGCGTTCAGAGATGATACCCACCAACTTCCCTTTATCGATCACCATCAGCGCGCCCACCTTGAATCGATCCATCGCCTTGATAGCCTCGAATACCGTTGTATCCGGCGTGGCGGATCGGACGATTCCCTGACGATCCTTCAGTATTTCCCTGGCGTTCATTGGTGTAGCGGTTGACGGGGATAGTAATGCCCCTCTTCCCGCAAATGTCCAGAGGAAGAATCGACAGGGGATTAGTCCTGCAAAGCAGAGGCGACTTCAATCAATGGGACGGTTAGCTCCTTGCGAGTTCCGAGGTTTTTGACGTGGACTTGGTTCGCGTTATCGAGGGTGACGAGCCACTTGGCTTTTAGCTCAAGGGCGCGCTTGAATTGCTTTTCCTGCTTGGCTTTGAGCAGGGGATACTCGGTGGTCAGGCCGGCTTGACGAAGCTGCTGTACAAGGCCAAGCGAGGCGTCACGCAGCGACTCGTCGGCGATCTGCACGAAGGCGTCGAGCGTTTGGCCAAGTGCGGGCACCAGGCCATGCTCTTTCAATAGCTCGGCCAGCACCACGTCTCCCATGCCGAAGCCGAGCGCTGGCAGGTCGGTTTTGCCGCCGGAGACGAGCTTGACCAAATGGTCGTAGCGGCCGCCACCGGCAATGGCGCGGAATTTGCCTCGCTTGTCGAATGCCTCGTAAACCGGCCCGGTGTAGTAGGCCAAGCCGCGGATGATTCGATAGTCGATCTCGATGAAGTTGCCCAGCCCTCGTGCCTCGATGTTGCCGATGATGGCGGCGAGTTCGTCGGTCGCTTGGCCGCTCTCGATGAAGTCGTTTACTTGATCGATCGAGAAACCGATCTCGGCCAGTTTTTCGCCGGAGACGGCCGGGTCTTCGCGGTCGAGTTTGTCGATGATCTGGTAAAAGTCGTAAGCGTCTTTTTCCTGCCCATCACTATTTTCGAAAAAGTCCTGCCAGGCGAGACGGCTGCTGAGGCGTACGACGAAGTCGTCGTTCGTTAGCTTGAGGTCGCGGAGGGTGTCGATGAGCAGGGCGATCAGTTCGGCGTCTGCTGCCTGGTTTTCCTCGCCGATGATGTCGGCATTGAGCTGGAAGTGCTCGCGCAGTCGGCCTTTCTGCTGACGCTCATAGCGGAAGAGCTGCGGGATGGAGAACCACTTGATCGGCTTTTTGTAGTTGCGCGAGTGCGAAGCTGCCATCCGCGCAAGGGTGGGGGTCATTTCCGGCCGCAGTGAGACGCCGCGGTCGCCCTTGTCGTTGAAGTTATACAGTTGCCCGACGATTTCGTCGCCGCTCTTCTTCGTGTACAGACCGAGTTCCTCGATCGGCGGACCGTCGTATTCGCGGAAGCCGTAGCGCTCGGCGGTGCCGCGCCAGGTGTCGAAGATGTACCGGCGCAGATCCATGCTCCACGAATCCGCAGTGGGAATCGGTTCCGGGTAAAAATCGCGAAAGCCGGGGAGTCCTTTCATTGGTTCGTTGGGTCGCTTGGCGAATCTCTTGTTGAGCTGCTGGCTTCAGCGAGCATATCGCGAACGTCGATCGCCTGCATGCCGGCGGCGAGGATCGCCTTTATGCCCATGTCCGCGTCTTCATACGCCCGGCACTTTTCTGGTGCAACATTGATTCGACTGGCAGCCTCCAGAAAAGTGTCCGGCGCCGGCTTGGGATTATTAACATCCTCGCTGGTAACAATGGCGTCAAAGTAGTGCCGGATGCCGCATTGTTGCAGGATGCCCTCGACAGTTTCGTGCGTGCCGCCGGAGGCCACCGCCATCGGGAGTTTGCCATGGTTGTCGCGGACGACCTGCATGACCTCGGGAATCTCCTTGGCGTTGCCGATGAGTTCCATGTACTTGGCCTCCTTTTGGTATGTCACCGCGTTGGAATCAATCTCGACGCCTTGTTCTTCGGAGAGCATCCGCAGCACCTCGAACGGTGAGACGCCGCCAAGCGCGTAAAAACGTTCCTCGGGAAACACGAGGCCGTGCTTGGCCGTGGTGGAGCACCAGGCCGCATAGTGGATCGGCATGGTGTCGACGATCGTACCGTCGCAGTCAAAAATAAGTCCTTCGGGTTGCATCAATATAGCGCTTACTCGAGGGCGGCCAGGCGTTCCTTGAGGTCGTTGGCGAGCAGGGCAGAGACGACCTCATCGATCTCGCCCTCGATGAACGTCGGTAGGTTGTACAGCGTGAGATCGATGCGGTGATCAGTCACACGATTCTGCGAAAAGTTGTAGGTACGAATACGCTCGTTGCGTTCGCCGGTGCCGATCTGTGATTTGCGCTCGGCGGCGTACTTGGCGTGTTCCTCTGCGATCTTCTGTTCCAGCAAACGCGAGCGGAGCACCTTCATCGCCTGCTCCTTGTTTTTCTGCTGGGAGCGACCGTCCATGCATCGGACGATCATGCCGCTTGGCTTGTGCTGAATCTGCACCGCTGAGTCTGTGGTGTTCACCCCTTGTCCCCCGGGGCCGGAGGCGCGGCAGACGTTGATTTCCAAATCGTCAGGCCTGATGTTAATATCGACATCCTCCGCCTCTGGCAACACGGCGACGGTGACGGTACTAGTATGCACGCGGCCTTGCGTCTCGGTGGCCGGCACGCGTTGCACCCGGTGGACACCGCTTTCGAACTTGAGATTCTTGAAAACGTCCCGTCCCTTGATCCCAAAAATGACCTCCTTGTAGCCGCCAAGGTCGGACACGCTGGCATCCATCGACTGGACCTTCCAGCCCTGCGACTCGGCGTAACGGGCGTACATGCGGTGTAGGTCGGCGCAGAATAGAGCCGACTCCGCACCGCCGGCACCGGCGCGAATCTCAACGATTGTGTCGCGCGAGTCAGTCGGGTTCGGCGGGATGATGCCGTATTGCAACTCGAGTCCGAGTCCGGCCTGTTCAGACTCGAGCTCCGGCAATTCCTCCCGCGCCAGCTCGGCCAGCTCAGAGTCGGCCGGCTCGGCCTGGATCAGTTGCCTGCTGGCATTGATGTCGGCGAGCAGCTTGAGGTAGCGTTCGCCCAGCTCGGCCAGTTTTTTCATTTGTGAGTATTCGCGGGTCAACTCGAGAAACTGCTTGTTGTCACTGGCCACGGCGGGGGTGCTCAGGGCGCTTTCCAGTTCGTCCCGGCGTTTGCAGAACTGCTCTATATGGGGTAGGAGATTCACGCTCCAAAAACAGAGAACGCCCGCGGGTGAAAACCGTTTCACTGCCGCGGGCGAACTACTGAAAGCTGGCTATAGGCTCTTCTTTTTGCGCTTCTTGTCGGCGCTCTCTTTGGCAGCCTCGCGGGCGGCCTTGGTCTTGGCCAAGCGCTGCTGGAACTTGTCAACACGACCGGCGGTATCAACAAATTTCTGTTGGCCGGTGTAGAACGGATGGCACTCGTTGCAAATGCCTATAAGCATTGTAGGCTTGGTGGATCGGGTCTTGATTTCATTGCCGCAAGCGCAACGAATCGTCGATTCCACATATTCCGGATGTAAGTCTGCCTTCATAAAAAAGGGCGGGCAAACTACCAAGAAAAAGTTAAAAGACAAGGGCTTTTTAAAGTAAATGCCCATTTTATCCCACAAACCGTGTTTGCACCATTAAAGTGTTACTTCCTTGAGCGGTGGAGTTGCGCTGTGCCAAAGCGTGCTTAGGCAACACGAAATTTACAAATTCAAGGTAGAAGGCCTGAAAACTTGAAACTGCGCTGCGCTTGGTCAAGCGGGATTAATCGAGTTTTACAGATTGGCTGGTTTGGGCAGATTCCTCCTCGGCGGCGCAGATTTCCACCGTGCTGAGACCGTCAGCCGCAGAGACGCTGGGCGCTTGGTCGGAGCGAATACTGTCGATGAAGTGGGCCAATTCGCCGGCGTAACCATCCGTGCCTTCGCACTTGATTACCTGCTTTTCCTTGCCCTCTTCGAACAGCCGCAGCGGCTCGTCTTCGCGGCTGATATCGTAGTCGGCGGTGGCCCGTTCGAAGATGACGCGGTACGACATGTTAAAGCCCCAGCCGGGCGTCATCGCCCAGCTTCCCTCGGCGCTCACCTTGGCGCCGCAATTGACCTCGTACTGTGTTAGCACATGATCGATCGCCCCGCTGACCTTGGTGAAGCCGGTCGAGTAAACCGATTTCGGCTTGCCGAAGACGTGTTGCACGAAGTCGGTGTCGTGTACGTGCAGATCGAACAGCGCGCCGCCGGACGTAGCGCCATCGAAGTAGATCGCCTGCCCCCAGGCAGGCGGCTCTGCGATTCGCTGAAAATGTGCGGCCTGTACCTTGCCGTAGCGGCCGCTGTCGACAGCCTCCTTGACCCACGCCCACTGGGGCCAAAAACGTAGGCACATGGCGACCATGAAATGGCCCTTGGCCTGTGTGGCAGCCTCGGCGATCTCCTTGGCCTCGGCGACGGTTCGGGCGAGCGGTTTTTCGCAGATGACATGTTTGCCCGAGGCGAGTGCTGGCTTGGCCATGCGAAGGTGTGTCCGCGTTGGGGTGCAGATGTCGATGACATCGATCGACTCGTCGGCTAGGAGTTCGTTGAAATCCTGATAGGCCTTGACTTGGCTCATGTCGAGCTTGACCGGGTCGCCGGAGTCAATGTTGCCAAGTACATTGGTAAAGTCACCCTTGAGTCGTTCGGGATCGAGGTCGCAGATCGCGCCGATCGTCACGCCTTCCACCTGGCGGTAGGCGCGGATATGCATTGCGGCCATGAATCCAAGCCCGACGATGCCTATGTTGATGTTATCGTTGGCCATGTTGTTAAAGTTGGGTGACGAATTCGCGGGCAGTGCGGATGTCCGCCACGCGCTGCTCGTCGGCTTCACGTTCGATGCAGCAGTGGCCCCTGAAATCGACCTTGGCCAGGGTAGAGAAGAATGCCGGCCAATCGACCTCGCCGGTGCCGACGGTGACTTCCATGCCCCATGTACCAGGGTCTCTCGTCATCGTGGCGTCCTTGATGTGGCACTGCTTGAGGAACGGCGCGAGTGTCTCGAGTGCGTTAATCGGATCTCCCTTGCCATACAAGATCATGTTCGCCGGGTCGAAGTTGACGCCGACACTCGGCCGGTTGAGCTTCTCGAGAAACAACCGCAGTGTGTCGGCGGTTTCCTGTCCTGTCTCGAAGCCAAGGTCGATGTCGTTGGCATCAAACACGTCGGCGATCTTCGTGATGCGTCCAAGCAGCTTGGCAAAGCCGGGGTCGCTCTCCTCGTGCGGAAGGAAGCCGGCATGGAAGGTGACAATTTTCAGATCAAGCGCGGCGGCGATGCCGGCGACAGCCTGGATGTTGGCCCAGTTGGCATCCCAGTGTTTATCCGGTACCACGCCGCCGGTTTCCTTGATGGCGTCGAGCGACGAGTAATCCTCGCCAATGGTGCCGAACATGCCGGAGACAATCTCGATGCCTTGGGCGGCGAACAACTCGGCGGTTTTGCCCCATGCCGCGGGGTTTTCGCGGAGCGGGTCGAGCGCGAGTTGAACGCGCGGGATGCCGATTTCGCGGAGGTGAGCGACGAGCGACTCGGGGGTTTCCGGCTGCAGCGACCAACTGCAAACGGCCAGTCGTGATTCGATATCGTGTGCCATTCCCTGTGTGAACGCTAAAATTGCGCCTGGCGGAGTATCCTGATTTCGCCAGTCCTGACAAGTTTTTGGTGCCAAGCGCTTGGTCAGGCGCATTGCGCTTTTCTGGGTCGAGTCGAGCGGTTAGGCTGCCGCTGGTGTCTTACCAAGTCATAGCCCGCAAATACCGTCCGCAGCGGTTCAGCGATGTCATTGGTCAGGATCATGTCAGCCAGACGTTGGCCAACGCCATCAGCGGCGAGCGCATCGCGCATGCCTACTTGTTCTGCGGGCCAAGGGGAACCGGCAAGACGACCCTGGCGCGGATTTTTGCCAAGTGCCTGAACTGCACTGACGGACCGAAGGTCGATTTCCCTGACGACGATATCAAGTGCATTGAGATCGCTGAGAGCCGCTCGATCGACGTGCTTGAGATCGACGGCGCCAGCAACAACGGTGTCGAGCAGGTCCGTGAGTTGCGCGAGACCTGCCTTTATGCACCCGCCTCATCGACGTTCAAGATATATATCATCGACGAGGTTCACATGCTCACCACGGCGGCGTTCAACGCCCTGCTCAAGACGCTCGAGGAGCCGCCGGCACACGTGAAGTTCATGTTCGCCACCACCGAACCGGAGAAAGTGCTGCCGACAATCATGTCTCGCTGTCAACGTTATGACCTGCGACGCATCCCGGTGAACCTCATTGCCGGACATCTCAAGTACATTTGCAGCGAGGAAAAGGTGACGATCGACGAGGGGGCGCTGTTTGCCATCGCGCGTGGAGCGGAGGGCTGCATGCGCGACGCCGAGTCAGCTCTGGATCAGCTCATCAGTTTTTGCGGTGATACCATCACCGAGCCGGATGTACTGTCGATGTTCGGCCTGATGGCACAGGGGCAGTTGTTCGCGCTCGCCGAGGCTGTCCTCACTGGGGACTCGACTCGGACATTGACCGAGCTCAACGCGCTCGCAAGCCAGGGCAAGGATCTTGGTCGCCTAGTCGGTGACTTGCTGGCACACATTCGCAACCGCCTTGTGTTTGTTGTATCGAAGGGTGATCTCTCGCTGCTCGAGATCAGCGAAGCCGAGGCCACCGCCCTGCAGGCCGGGGCTAAGCTGGCCAACGAGCAAGCGTTGGCCCGTGTGCTCGATGTGCTGACAGATTGCGAGGGTCGTCTGCGTCTGGCCACGTCGAAAAAGATTTTAATCGAAGTGTCGCTGCTCAAGGCGGCACAGGCCAAGACGGCGCACGGCATTGACGAGGTGCTTGGACAACTGCAAAAACTGCGGGACAACGAGCCGCCGGCCACAGGCCAATCGTTCGCCAGTCCCTCGAAACCGGCATCCATGCCAATCACAACGGCTAAGCCGGCCTCCAAGGCCGTGCCACCTCCGGCTGCTGATACGTCGGCTGAGCCAGTCGATTTGAAGACACTTTGGACGCAGCTCGCCACCGCTGCGAGCAAAGCCAGCCCGTTCATGCAAACCTATTTTCAGCAGGCGCACGCTGTGTCGTTTTCAAATGGCACCTTTGAGATTGGTGTCACCGACGAGCATCTTGCGTTGGTGGATAACCAGCGGAACCGCGAGATGCTCGCGGAGCAACTCGCCGTGCTTGGCCATGAGAATGTGCAGTTCCGTTTCACCAGTGAGCCGCCGCCCGAGGGCAGGCAACCGGCTCCCGCACTGGAGCCGATCGATGAACCGCAGGCTGCGAGTCGCGCGAAGCCAGGGATGACCAGGGCCGTTCCCCAGCCGGAGAAGATCGATCCGGAGCAATTCAAAGACGATCCGCTCATCCAGAAGGCGCTGGAACTGTTCCGGGGCAGGATTGTTGAGGTGCGGAAGTGACCCGAAGATTTCAACATGGCAAGCATTGGTAAATTGATGAAGCAGGCCGCCAAGATGCAGCGGCAAATGCAGGAGGCGCAGGCCCAGTTGGCCGAACAAACCGTCGAGGCTTCGAGCGGCGGCGGTGCGGTCAAGGTTGTGGCAAGCTGCGACGGCTCGGTCAAGTCGATCCGGATTGATCCTGATGCCGTGGACACGGAGGATATCTCCATGCTAGAGGATATGGTGCTTGGCGCGGTCAACCAAGCGCTCGACAAGGGGCGTGAAACGCAGTCCGCCGAGATGGGTAAACTTACCGGCGGTATGGGCGGCGGCATGGGCCTGCCGGGGCTCTGACTTTCACCCGTGGCCTCGCTTCCCGAACCGCTTGCGGTATTAGTGGCGGAACTCAACCGCCTGCCGGGCATAGGCCCGCGCTCAGCCGAGCGGCTCGCTCTTCACTTGATCCAGGCCGACACGGCTGTGGCCAGGCGTTTGGCTAGCGTGCTCGTCACGTCACGCGACAAAATCATCGAGTGTACGCAATGCGGTGGGCTTGCGGAGAAATCACCGTGTAGCATTTGTGCTAATCCGGCGCGTGATGAACGAACTGTCTGCGTCGTCGAGCGAGCGGTTGATATTCTGAATGTTGAGAAATCTGGTGCGTTCCGTGGTCACTACCATGTGCTCGGGGGCAAAATTTCGCCGATGAATGGTATCGGCCCGGAGGAATTGAGAGTGGTGCAGCTTGAGCAGCGCCTGGCCGAAGGCGCGGCGGACGAGCTCATCATTGCGCTTGGGACCGACGTGGAGGGCGACGCCACCGGGCACTATTTGGCCAAGCGCCTGGCCAAGCGCGGCGTGAAGATCACACGAATCGCCCACGGCCTGCCGGCTGGTAGCGGGTTGGAATTTGCCGACGATTTGACCTTGAGCCAGGCGCTCGAGGGCCGTCGCGAACTAGACGTAAAGTAGCCTATGAGCAGGCCAAATGTAGTTGTCTTTGACCTCGGCAAGGTGCTGGTTAATTTCGACTACAGCATAGCGGTACGCCGGTTTGCCGAGCGTAGCGAGGCCGGCATCGAGCAAATTCAGCAACTGGTTGTTTCGCCGATCCAGGTCGAGTACGAGTCCGGGAAAATCACTACCGACGAGTTTTATGAGGCGGTTCGGCACGGGGCCGGATTTCGCGGCGACTGCGCGGAGTTCGTTAGCATCTTCGCCGATATTTTTACGCCGATAGAAACGATAATTGATTTTTTTAATCGATTAAAATTGCTCGGTATTTCTACCTGTGTTTTCTCCAATACCAATGAGATTGCTACCAGGCACATTCGTGAAAAGTTTTCGTTTTACAGCCGATTCGACAATTTTGTGCTGTCGTACGAGGAGGGTGGAATGAAGCCCGACGAGCCGATCTACGAGGTGGTGGAGCAGCGTACCGGCGAGTCCGGCGGGTCTATTCTTTACATCGATGACCGTCCGGAAAACATCATGACGGGTAAGGGCAGGGGATGGCAAACCATCCTGCAGGATGACGAGTCCACGTCGGTGGCGCGGGCCGAGGCGCTACTCGGTCTTTAGGCGTTCAACGTGTTGGCAGCGGCTCCGTAGGCGCCGGCGAGGTCGCCCAGCTGCGCGGGTAGAAGCTTGATCTCGTAGTCATCCGTTTTCCAGAGCAGCGGGTCGAGGTAATCGCGCAGCGGCACGAAAAGCCGGTCGCCAGCGTTGGCGATTCCACCGCCGAGAATGACAGCTTCAGGGTCAAGGATGTTTGTGAATGAACAGATCGCCGTGGCCAGGTCCTTGAGCGACTTGAGCCAGATTTTCTCCGCCGCGGTATCGCCGTTTTCGATCGCCTCCATCATTTCCCCTGTGTGGGTGAAACGGCCGTTGGATCGCTCCGGAATGCTGCAGTTGCCAATCGCCAACTCGAGGCTGCGCGGGCAGCCGCAATCGTCCGGCGGGCCATTCGGGGCAAGGCGGGTGTGGGCAAAGTGGCCGGCTTTGCCGGTGCGGCCGCGCAGCAGTTTGCCCTCAACGAGTGCCGCGCCGCCCACACCCGTGCCGAGTGTAAGCAGGATGACGGTCTGGAATCCACGCGCCGCGCCAAGCCATGCCTCGCCGAGGAGGGCGGCGTGCCCGTCGTTCAACACCGGGATCGCCTTGTCGAAATCAAAAAACTTTTGCCAATTCAACCCAACCAACCCCTCGAGCCGTATCGGCATGTGCGTGATGCAACTACTGTCCGGCGCCGCCAGCCCCGGCGCCGAAACCCCCATGTTCTTTGGCTTGCCGCCCTGTTCCTCCTCGATTGATTGAACGAGTTCGCGGAGGCGATTGGCCCAGTCCATCTCCGCCTCAGCGTCGAAGGGCAGGTTGTGTTTGGCCAGGGTCTCGCCTTCCGGCGTGACGACGACTGCCTTGACGCATGAGCCGCCGAGATCGATTCCAATCGTGTAGTTCATCCATCTCCCTCGCTGACGCTCCAGCCACCATCGACGGCCAATACTTGGCCGGTGATGAAATTGGCGGCGTCGGACATCAGGAAAACCGCTGCACCATCGAGATCCTCCGGCACGCCGATCCGGCCGCCGTCCAGCGGTTGCTTGTTTTTGATGAAGCTCATGATTTGGTTGTTGGCCTGTGCGCGGTCGGACATCGGCGTGGCGACCAACGCCGGTGCGATGGCGTTCACGCGGATATTTTGTTTGGCGTAGTACGCCGCCGCCGATTTGGTGAGGCCAATAATCCCAGCCTTGGCCGCCGCGTAGGCGTGTGTGGCGAAATGTTTCGGTGCTGGGGAGTCAGCCAGCACGGAGGACATATTGAGAATTACGCCGCTTTGGTCAAGCGCAGTCAGTTCCCGCAGCGCGGCGCGGTTTGAGTTGAAAACCGATGTAAGGTTCAGGTCGATCGTCTGCCGCCAGCCGTCGTCGCCGATCTCGTGCAGCGGCCCATCGCCCATGCTTCGGCCGCTCCCGCCGGCAACGTGGTAAAGCCCGTCGAACCCGCCGAGTTCGCGCTTCGCCAAGTTGATTGCCTCGACGGTGGTTTGCGGGTCGGTCGCGTCACCGGCCAAGCCGCATGCTGCCTTTCCAAGCGCCGATTCGGCCTTGGCCAAGCTTTCGGCATTTCTTCCCACCACGACAACCCTCGCCCCCTCGCCGACAAACGCCTTGGCCGCAGCCAGGCCCAGACCGGTCGTCCCGCCGACGATGACGAAGCTCTTATTGTCGAGGGCTTGGTTCACAGCCCCAGTTTTTTGAAACGTGACTCGATGTGTTTGTAGTGGAAGTCGGTTGAACAGATGGCCTCGAGTTCACCCTTCTTGAAATGCCTGGCGACCTCTGGGTCGGACATGAGTTGCGTGAGGAAGTCAGCGTTATCGCGCCCGGCATGCTTTGTTTTCCATGTCTCCATGGCGTTGCGCTGGACGAGTTCATACGACTCCTCACGGGTGAGTCCCTTGCGGATGAGAGCGAGCAGTACCGACTGCGAGTTCCACATCCCAAGCGATTGACCGAGGTTCTTGGCCATGTTTTTCGGGTAAACGATCAACCCTTTTGTAAGGTCGGCGAGTTTGTGCAGCATGTAGTTGAGCAGCGTGCAGGAGTCGGGGAAAATCACTCGCTCGACGGAGCTGTGGCTGATGTCGCGCTCGTGCCAAAGGGCGACATTCTCGAGCGCGGCGACGGCATTGCCGCGCAACACGCGGGCCAGGCCGGTGAGGCGCTCGCCGGTGATGGGGTTGCGCTTGTGCGGCATGGCGCTCGAGCCTTTTTGGCCCTTGGCAAAGAACTCCTCAGCCTCGAGCACTTCGGTGCGCTGAAGGTGCCGAAATTCTGTGGCCCAACGCTCGATACTCGCGCCTACGAGCGCAACGGTGGTCATCAACTCGGCATGAATGTCTCGCTGTACAACCTGCGTCGCGATGGGCGCTGGCTTGAGGCCAAGCTTGCGGCAGACGAACAACTCGACCTTCGGCGAGAGGTGGGCGTTGGTACCGACTGCGCCTGAGAGTTTACCGATGGCGATACGCGGCTTGAGGGTTTCTAGTCGCTCGAGCGCCCTGCCAAACTCGTCGTACATCAGAGCCATCTTGAGGCCGAAGGTGGTTGGTTCGGCGTTGATACCGTGACTGCGGCCGATCATCGGCGTAAACTTGTACTTGCGTGCTTTGGTGGCGATGACTTGACGCAGGCGCTTCACGTCGGTGATGAGAACTTTCAGCGATTCGTTCATCTGCACGGCGAACGCGGTGTCGATGATGTCGCTGCTCGTGAGCCCAAAGTGCAGCCAGCGACTTGCCGGTTTGCCGATGTTTTCGCCGACGTTTGTGGTGAACGCGATGACGTCGTGGTTGAGCGTACGCTCGAGTTCTCGGCAGCGCTTGATGCTGAACGAGGCGTTGGCTTTCATCTGCTTGAGGTGCTTTTTGGGAACGAGGCCCTCGCCGCAAAGCGCCTCGGCGGCGAGCAGTTCGATCTCCAGCCAGATCTCGAGCTTGCGCTGTTCAGTCCAGATGTCCCGCATTTCGGGACGGGTGTAGCGTCCTATCATCCGCCGTCACTATACCGGACTTCGCCAAGCGCGGCGAGTGAGATGTATTCCTCGCCGCTTGACCGCAAGGGGTCGTGATGCCAAGGATGCCGCGTGCACCACTCGTTTTTTATAGTTGCCGGACTCACCCTGGCCACCACGCTTGGCCAAGCGAAGGATTTTTATATTCATACCTGGACGAAGCACCACGCGAATAAACACTTTTGGGCCGAAGGCGGTGCCGCCGGGGATTTTAACCGCGACGGTCACTCCGACCTGGTGGTGGGCCCGTACTGGTACGCCGGGCCGGACTACGGCAAGCGGCATGAAATTTATCCCGCCATCGAGTCGTTCGAGATGAAGGGCGCCGACGGTAATTCGGTGAAGCTACCTGGCTTCCCCGGTGCGCTCAGCGGACGCAACGGATACTCGAAGAACTTCTTGTGTTTCGTTCACGATCTCAACGGCGACGAGTGGGATGATGTTCTGGTGCTGGGCTTTCCCGGCGCAGAATCGCCGTGGTACGAAAACCCGAAGGGCAAACCGGGACACTGGAAGAAGCGCACCGCTTTGGCCATTACCGACAACGAGTCGCCGCACTTCACCGACATCACCGGCGACGGCAAGCCGGAGATCGTTTGCAACTCGGAAGGATACTTCATTTACGCCGAGCCGAACTGGAATCACCCGGATCGGCCGTGGACAGTTCACCGCGTTACGCCCAAGGGTACCTGGCAGCGCTTCACGCATGGCATGGGGGTGGGTGATGTCAACGGCGACGGACGCCGTGATATTATGGAGAAAAACGGGTGGTGGGAGCAACCGGCCTCGCTCGAAGGCGATCCGAAATGGACGTTTCATCCGTTCCCGTTTTCGCCAGGCGGCGGCGCGCAAATGTATGCCTACGACGTGGACGGTGACAACGACAACGACGTAATCACCACGCTCGCAGCGCACGGCTACGGTTTGTGCTGGTATGAAAACCAGCCGAAAGACGGCGGCATCACGTTCGTCGCTCACACGTTCATGAACGCCAAGCCGGAGGAGAACCAGTACGGGGTCAAGTTCAGCCAATTGCACGCAATTGACTTGGTGGATATGAACCGCGACGGCCTGCTTGATATCGTAACCGGCAAGCGGTTCTGGGCGCACGGCCCGAGCGGCGACGCCGAACCAGGTGCTCCCGCCGTGTTGTACTGGTTTGAGCTGCGGCGCTCGAAAAAGAGCGGTATCGATTGGGTGCCGCATTTAGTCGATGACGACTCTGGAATTGGCACGCAAGTCATGGCCACCGACATGAACCAAGATGGCTGGCCGGATATCGTTGTCGGCAACAAAAAAGGGGCGTTCGTGCACATTCAGTCGGCTGAAAAAGTTAGTCGTAAAGAATGGAGGCAAGCTCAGCCCAAGCCGCACAAAGCCGATTGACAATCGGCACGGCCAAGCCGACCCTTCTGACGTTATGAAATTCAACTGGATAACCTCAGCGACATTGGCGCTTGGCCTCTGCGCCTGCGGCGGATCGAGTAATGAGCCCAAGGATACAAAGCCCGAAAAAGAGGAATCGACTTCCACCGGTAACCCGTTGACCGCGCCGGTCGATTACATTGGTGCCGTCGGTAAGGCCAAGAAAGTCTCCGAGAAAAGAGTCAACCTTGCTAACATCCAAAACGCTATCAAGCAGTTTCACGCAGTGGAAGACCGGTACCCCAAGACCCTCAACGAGCTGGTGAGCGAAGGCTACTTTCCGCGTCCGCCCAAGCCGCCGCGTGGCATGCGCTACATCTACAACCCGAA
>JAKUOU010000055.1 GCA_022451065.1 Pedosphaera sp.
GGTCCGTCCAAGTATTCGAGATTGTTACCCACTGAAGCATTCAAGTCATTTGAGAAGTCCCAATTCCCGGTTACCTTGATCTGGTTTTTAGCGTCAACATTAAAACTAAAAGTATACTCTTGCGGCATTGTTTCTCCCTTGGGTTTTAGTGAAAGAAAAACAGCATATTCTGCCTGGCTAGCAAAATTTAAATTTAAGGGCTGTGTTAAGGTGATTATGCCGTTTTCCCTGACTATTGCTGGTTCAACATTCTCACCATTTATTTTCATCACAATGGAGGAAAGGTCAGTTTTTCCAGACTGATCGCCCAAAATTATTTCGATTGGATCACCTGGATTGTTCCCAGAGGAGCCAGGGATTGGTTTGACGTTGACAACATGGGGTGTGCCGAGAAGGGAAACATTGTAGAAAGCCTTGACGGCACGTTCATCGTCGAGGTCGTTAACAAGAATTTTTTCCCCTGTTTCCCTGTCTACGGAATAAAATTCCAGTCCAGCTCCGCGGGTCTTGTTCCAGTAAACAATTCTGACAGGATAGAGTCCGCTCTTTTCCACGGAAAAATCAAATGTTGTGTCATTGGGGCCATCCTTGAAGCCGAGTAGAGTTAATTCAAACTCTCCTAGGGGTTTTGAAAAATAATCCCGCGGATTTGAGCCGATAAACACTCTGAATTGATCCTCGTCGTTTTGGTCAGGTTTCCCTACATGCACATTGATCCCGAAGGTGTAAACCCCTTTCTGTAATTCTAGATAAGAGAGAATTTCAGTTGCAAATAAAGTATCATGATCTTCCGACCCTGGGATTCCTGGAAAGAAATCGTCGTTCATAAAATTACCAAATGCAGAGCCGGATTTTTCAAAATCTATCAGGTCGTAGGCGTCGAAACCGCCCTGTAGTTCCCCTTCGATTGACTCATTGGCAACCGTGTTTCCGAGATCGTCAACAAGGATTCCAGCAAGTTGAAAGGTCGCCCGCTTGAAGTCATGACGAATAGCGCTTTCAGTCGGTGCCTGCGCAGATCTTGCAATGAAGCCCTCGTTCAGGCTTCCTGGTTTTGTTGCTATATCGGAAGCCTCTACCAAGCGATAGTCTGTTACCTTGAACCGCCATTGTTTGCTTAATTCCGTCCCGCTGGAGTCATTGGCAGTCACCTTCACGTTGTAGTTCGTGGATGCAAGAAGGAGATCGTTGCCCAACACCTTGACGGTTGTCTGTCGGCCTTCTCTCGCTGTTTCGGTGTCTACCATTTGTTCGTTCAGATAAATCTTAACGGAGGATGCTGTTAAGGTGTTTTGGCCATCCTGCCAGACCACGCTGATCTCGGTGTCTGGTTGAATGTTAGATGGGACAGGGCGTAGGTACGGGGTGGGCTTAGGGTGAACTGAAACGACATATGGTTTTTGAGGTTCAACCGCAGGGATTCCAGTTGCGGTGGCACCTCCCAAATCGGTGATAACTGAATTAGGGAGTGCCATGTTATTAAATTGGAGACTGCTAATATAGCCCTCCTTAGAAAGTGTATTGCTTGTAAAAAGATAATAATAATCCTCAAGTGAATGTTTACCTTGGCCGTCCACCAATCCTCCAATGGATTCTTCGCCAACTTTAGCGCCATCAATATAGTAGGTAATAGTCTCGTTTGAGTGACTCACGACAATGGCCACCCTGTGCCATGTGTTCGCTGAAATTTTGCCGTGGAAACTGGCTCCGCCAATTTTATCGGATTCGTTTATTATTATTTTAGACTGCCCTAAATATTCATCGGATATGATTGACCTTACAGACCCTGTCGAATCTTCAGGGTAAAGCAGGTCCAAAATTATAGTGTATTCGTGGAGCAGCCAGTCATCTTCGTCAAGCTCGGCACCATGGGGGACTTCGATTCCTGAAAACTCACTCAGGTCATCTGAATCCGTGAATTTTAATACATTTGCGGGTTTCCCGTTGATGTCAGAAATCCCAAAGTTGTCAGTACTGTCAAAGGATGCATCCCCCTGCTCCCAAGCCCATTCGAGGTTTTGGCCGATGGTTGCATTTAGTGAGCCGTTGAATTCCCAATGCCCAGTAATTTCTGAAACGCAGTTAAGGATGGGCATGAAAACCAATGTGAAAATAAGTGTTTTTTTCATTCTGAAATAATTGGTTGAACGAGCAGTCAACTTACATGGCTTATTAGGAGTGGTCAAATTCATTTTTTGTGAAGAGGTTTAAACAGAGAACAATTGCCGTGCTAGTTCCTTGCATCAAGCGAGGCGGTTACCTGGTGGCGTTGCCGATTAGGATGAGCAGCGTGAGTAGAATGAGGACGCATACGGCCGAGTAGGCGATAGGGAGGGTGCCGGTGGTGAACTTGGCCACGAGGTTGTCGTGGCGCTTGGCTAGGCTGTCCTCGTCGGGGTCTAACGCCCTCCATACCGGCTTGAGCACTATTGCAGTGAGGGTCGCTGGGGCGATGAGCGCGAATCTTGCCAGAGCCGGCAGGAAGGTTTTGATCACGTATTTGTTGGCTGCACCGTTCAGGCCGTTGAGCGAGCGGTCCATTGCTGAATAAAAAAGCTTGGCTCCCTTGCGGTAAAACCAGTCGAAGTCGATGGAGATGGTGGGTGTGCGCTTGAGCCACGGCAGAAAAACAAAGAAGGCCAGGGCGGAGAAAGTCAAAAGCTGAAACATGGTCACGACATGCGCGAAATGATCCACATAGATTGCGGAGAATGTCGTTGATTCGAGATTGGTCTTGTATGGAAGGATGTTGTAGAGCGGAGCGGGGTGGCAGCCGAGGTAGATGCAAAGGAATGCCAGCAGCCCCATCCCGATGATCATCGGCTTGGGCGCTTCCTTCGGTCGGAGACCGCGGTCAACGTTGAAAAACACGAAGTACGGGAATTTTATCCCGGCATGTAGAAATACACCGGCGGAGGCAATCTCCAAAACCAGCCAGGCCCATAGATAATTATTTTGTTCGGCGGTGGCCACGATGATGGTTTTGCTCACAAAGCCGCTGGTAAACGGCACACCGGAAATGGCGAGGGCACCGATCGTTCCCAGGACCATGGTGATCGGCATGGTCTTATAGAGGCCCCCAAGCTCGGTGCACTTACTTTTTCCGGTGCGATACAGCACGGCACCGGCGGACATCCAAAGCAGCGCCTTGTAGATGATGTGGCAGAATGCGTGCGCGACGACTCCTGCGATGGCGAGGTTGGTGCCGATGCCCACTCCACAAACCATGAATCCAACCTGATTGATGATGCTGTAGGCGAGAATACGCCGCATGTCATTTTCAAGCAGGGCGTAAATGATGCCGTAAAGTGTCATAACACAGCCTATCGGTACGAGAATCTCCCAGCCTGGAAAGCCGCGGATCAGTGTGTATACGGCGGTCTTGGTGGTGTAGGCACTCAGGATGACTCCGCCCATGATGGTCGATTCCGGATAGGCGTCAGGCAACCAACTAGAGAACGGCACGGCTGCGGCATTGATTAAAATGCCAAGTAGAATGAACCAACTTCCTATTTCGCCTTTTGGAAACTGGTTAAATGCGATCGAGCCGGTCTCGTGAACTGTGAGCAAAATGCCGGTGAGTAAAATCAAGCCGCCGGCCAAGTGTACGAGAATATAGCGCTGGGCGGCCTTTAGTGACCGCTCCGTCTTTCGGGCGAGGATTAGGAACGTGGATGCGATGGCCATTAGTTCCCAGCAGACATACCACGTGATCATGTCACCAGCGAACACGACGCCTAGAGCGCTGCCGATGTAAACAAGGGCGGCGGTATTCTCGGTGCGGCTCTTTTCGTGCCACGAAAAAATAAACGCTGCGAACGCGCATAGTGTGAAGATGTAGCCAAACGCCTTGCTCGTGGGGTCTACCCTAAGCAGGGTGAGTTTGAAGCCCAGCAGTGTGGGGAACAGCCTTGAGCCATCCTCAAGTTGGGAGATGGCTAGGAAGCCAAGAGCGGCCAAGCCGATGGCACCGGCCTTGCGCGCTGTTGCTGGCAGTAGCAACAGCACGATTGCACCAAGAATCAGGATGAATCCCGGGGGAATACCGTTAAGGAGTGTCATTGTAATAATCCTCCCTCACTTTCAGTAGTAATCCCAAGCCCTTGGCCAGGAGAATGGCTCCACTGCAGGCAAGAAAGCCAAGCGCAACATAAAACCCGAACCAGTTCGTCGCCGAGGCAAATGCCGAGTCAACACCATCAAAATGTTTGTGCCGATGCACGGTCAGTTCGAGCAGAACGGACATGGCACAAGTAAACCAAAGTGCCATCCAGAATTTCCGGCTTACGATGGGCTTGTCGGGGACGAACTCTTTTTTCGGTGTCTCACTCATTGAATTGCGTACATTTCAGTGAACGTGTTGACGAGTTGGAATAATTTGCCAGAAAAGAAAAACAAGAGCAGGCAGCCGGCGGAGGTAATGAATAGAGGCAAAACGGTCAGCGGCGGTGGCTCCTTGGCTTTTTTCAAAAGGGCCTGGTCTGTTGAAGTCGCAAAAAAAGCCTTGTAAACGATAGGTAGAAAATAGGCGGCATTGAGCAGGGAACTGGTGAGAAAGACAGCGAACGCCCAATATTGGCCAGAGTCGATAGAGCCATTGAGTAGATACCATTTGCTGACAAATCCGCCAGTCGGTGGCAGGCCGATGACGCACAGCGAGCCGATGAAAAATGCCGTCATTGTGAGTGGAAATTTGTGGCCGATGCCGTGTATTTGACTGACGCACTTGGCCCCGCAGGCTTGGTAGATAGCACCGGCGCAGAGGAAGAGTGTGATCTTGCCGAAAGCATGCATGGGGATGTGCAGTGCGGCTCCGGCAATGCCGCTCTTCGTGGCCAAGCCGACCCCCAGGATGATGTACGACAGCTGGCCAATGGTGGAGTAGGCCAAGCGGCTCTTGATGTTATCCTGCGTCAGCGCGATCAGCGACGCGACAATCAGGGTAATCCCGGCCAGGATGCAGACGATCGTACTCAGCGTGGTGCTGGACAACAGGTCCACTCCGAATATACCGGTCAGCACTCGAATGATGGAGAAGACCCCCACTTTCACAACGGCCACCGCATGGAGCAAGGCGCTGACTGGCGCTGGGGCAACCATGGCGCCGGGAAGCCAGGCGTGAAACGGCATCAATGCTGCCTTGGAAAAGCCAAACAGGAACATGACCAGCAATGCGGTGAGCAGTGTTGTTGTGGTGCCTTTGTCGAGTAGGCCCCCAGCAGTGAAATCCAAACTGCCGGTTTTCTGGTAAACAATAATCATCGCCGGCAAAGCCAGACCGATCGACATGCCAAGTAGATAGGTCAGGTACTTTCGTCCGCCCTTGATCGCGTCGTCATCCTGGTGGTGTGTGACCAGCGGGTAGGTGGATAGTGAGAGTGCCTCGTAAAATAAAAAGAGTGTGAGCAAGTTCGCGGAAAATGCGACCCCGACTGCCGACGAGATGGCGATGGCAAAACAGAAAAAGAACCGGGTTTGTGCGTGGCTCTTTAGTGGCCGAAGTAAACCCATGGAGAAGATCGTCGTTGGAATCCACAGGCTCACCGAGACCAGCGCGAACAACAGGCCAAGCGCATCGACCCTGAAGGCCAGGCTGACGTTTGGTAGCAGTTCCATCACCTTAAACTCGTACAGATCGCCGTCGAGCACACGGGGCGTGAGCGAGAGCAGGAGGCCAAGCTTGATTATCGCAGCGGCGAAAATGCACAGCTCGCGCAGGTTTGGCCAACGGCCCAAAAAGGCAATTAACAGTGCTGCCACGGTGGACGTTAGGATTATCCAAACCGGCGTGATTGATTGGATTGGTTCCATGACGTTACGGGGTCAATGCGGCGGACACCGCCTTGCCAATGATAGTATTGGTGCCCACCAGTGTATCCGTGTACAGGCCAAGTACGATCAGGCCAAGCGCCATTACAAGTGTAGGGATGAGCATGCTCAATGGAGCCTCCTTGCGCTCAATGGCCGGGTTCCCTTGAATGGCTGGGTGTGGCACGCGGTTGTAGCCGATTTCCACAATGCGAAAGAGGATGATCGCCTTGACAAGGCTGGAAAGCAGAAGCGCGACGACAAAGTGCCACACGCCCGCCTGCGCAGCGCCCTGGATAAGATACCATTTGCTGAAGAAACCGCACGTTGGAGGCACACCGATCAAGGCAGCCATCGTGACGACGAATGCAGTCATCGTCACCGGCATCTTGAAAAACACGCCCCTGAGGCTCTCGAGTTGCGCTTGGCCAAGTCGATAGACGATGCATCCAATCGCCATGAACAGCGCCGAGGTCATCGCCGCGTCGGCGACCAGGTGATACATTGCGCCGGTTAGCCCAGGCTTATTGGCCAGCCAGGCCCCTCCGACCATGTAGCCAATCTCCGAGATGACGAAGTAACAGGCGATCATCTTGAGGTTGGTTTGCGTTAGCGATAAGAACGAACCCATCACGATTGCAGCCGTCGACAGGTAAAGAGCAATCGGCTGAATGCCGTTTAATCCAACGATGTAGTCAATAGAATACACTGTTAACATGATGCGAAGCATCGCGTAAACGGCCACCTTCGTAGCAAGTGGGGCAAGCACTGATGCACTGGCAGTGGGCGCGTAGGTGTAGGCGTTGGGCAGCCAGCCGTGGAACGGGAAGAAGGCCATTTTCGCCCAGGCGCCAAGAATGATCAGGATGAACCCAACGAACAACGCCTGAGATGGCCCATCTGCCTGCAATGTTGGGATAATCCCTGATAAGTCATCGATATTGAGGGTGCCACCCTTAATGAAAATAAAGCCGATTCCTAGCAAATACAGGCAGGCCCCCATGGTGCCCATGATGAGGTAGTTGAAGGAGGCCATATAGGCGCGGCTTTTGCCGTAGGCTATCAGAGCGTAACTGGAGAGGGCGGCAATTTCCATGAAGACATAAAGGTTGAAAATGTCACCCGTAATCGAGATGCCAAGCAGTCCGGTCACCAGCAGTGCAAACAGAGCATCGAAATATCTCTGTCGTCCTGCGAGTTCGGTATCAACCAAACGCTTGGCGTAAATGGCCGTCAATAGGGCAATGCCGGATACGGCAGCCAAAAGCAGTGTATTGAGGTGGTCAACGGTAATTTGGATGCCAACGACAAAGGGATCTTTCTGGCCGGGTATTACTTTATCGCCCCAGCCGCCAAGCCAATATTTTTGAGTTCCACCATCGGCAACAATGAAGACCAACTTGAGTGCCGCAGCGAACGAGGCGGCTAGGCCAAGGAGGACCAACGGGTGGGATAATTTGGGACGGAACCACCCGGCAAAAGCGGCGAGTACTGCGGCCATCAGTGGGCCGAGTATGATGATGATAGGGAGTTGCTCCGTCATTTCCTCTGGTTCTCGAGTATCTCATCCTCGTCGAACGTGGAATACTGCTGGTAAATCTTCTGGGCTAGTGCCAGGCCAACCCCGAGGATGGCGACACCTACGACGATCGCGGTCAGCATCAGGATCTGCGTTAATGGGTTGGCGTAATCGTTAACAATTATTGCTGGTGGATTCTCTGCAACGAATTTCGAAAGAATAGGAACCTTGGCCTCGTTCTTGGCTCCGATCGAAATAAAAAACAGAATAATGCCGGTCTGGAAAATGGCCATTCCGATGCATTTCTTGATCAGGTTCTTTTGGGCAAGCATCGCCCAAAGCCCGATCATCATAAGGATAACGACGATCACATAATTGAAGTTGGCAATCAGGTTTTCCATGCTTTCAAAGCCCACGGTCGAATCGACCGTTGGATGCGAGGTTAATGTGGATAGCGACCATGCTGAACATCACGGTGATGCCCACGCCGATCTCGACCAGTAGGATCCCGTGGGAGCGGGCCATGTCTCCTTTGCCTGGAAGGATCGGATCGAGAACAACATAGTCCAGATAGTTGCCTCCCATGAAGACACAGGCCAGACCCACTGCTGCATAGAGGAACACGCCTGATGCGACCAAGAGCATCAGCGACTTCTCGCTCCAGTGTCCGAGCAGAAATTTCAGGTCGAAAGATATGGCTAGTAGGATCAGACTCGCGCCGAGAATAACGCCCCCTTGAAATCCGCCACCCGGGCTGTAATGGCCGTGGGCAATGACGTACAGTGCGAACAGCTGCATAAACGGAATCATGAACCGACTTGCCTGCCGAACGATCAAGCTGTCGCTGGGGTCATAACTTGGCAGCACAGCAATTTCCTCCTCCGGTTCATCTGTTTTCGACTTGGCCGTCTCGGTACGCAGGATGGAGTAAATTGCGATACATGCGATGAAGACAACGGTCGTCTCGAGTAGCGTGTCGAACCCCCTGTAATCTGCCAGCACTGAGGTGACCACATTGGGAACGTGCGCGTCGGTGATGGTGTTTTTGATGTAATAAGGGGCGACGACGGCGTTGGCGGGTGATTCTGAATCGCCCCACTCGGGAAAGTCCGGCAGCGCGGAGAGCAGGAACGCTCCAGTGAGGGTCACTACCAAGCCAATGAACAGCTTGAATGTTAGCCCACCGGGTTTGTTTTGCATGGTGGCGCTGGTGTTGTAAATGGTGGACACAATGAACACAGTGCTGACTCCCGCGCCGACGGCCGCCTCTGTGAATGCCACATCCACTGCCCCCATTCCTGCCCAGATTAGGCACATCATGAAGCTGTAGGCGCCAAAGACAATCGCCGCGCCCATCAGGTTTCGAATGGACAGTGAAATCAGGGCAAAAAGCACCACCAAGACCAGGAGTAGGACGTCAAACTCCCAAATGGGTAGTGAGGGCACTATTTGGAATCCTTTCTCCAGGGCTCGGCCCCTGCCTTTTTGCCGGCGTCCATCATGGCGTGTGTGGCGGTCGGGCTGCCGATGAAGATGAAGTTGATGATCAGTAAAATCTTCAGGCCCAGTAGCCAGTTCATTCCCCCTTGGGTCGAGACGATGCAAATGCAGCCCAGCAGGATAAGCACGGTGGAAAGTGTGTCCCCTTTGCCGGCGGCATGCATCCGTGAATAAAAGTCAGGAAATCGTAGCAGGCCGATGGTCGTTCCCAGGAAGAAGATTAACCCGGTCGAAATCAGAATGTAGGCGAGGATTTCCATCAGGATGGCTGTCTCCCCTGGGCTGCATGCACTGGCTCAAGGCACTTGCGGTGCTGGTAATAGCGCGACGCGGCGATAGAAACAATGTAGTTGAGCAGTCCGTAGCCAAGGGCGATGTCGACGAACATCTCTAATTGCCCGAAGAGGATGCCGGCAAAGAGCAGAAGCACGATCGACTTCGTGCCGATGACGTTGATGGCGACCAATCGATCAATGACTGTCGGCCCCTTGATGGCCCGGATAAGAACAAGGAGCATCATAGCAATCAACGCGATGCCGGCTACTGTGATAAAGGTGTTCAACGAGTTATCTCGAAAATATTGGCGATGCGGGTCTCCATCGCGCCAGGGAGACCATCAGCTGCCTTTTTAGTGAGGGCATGGATCAGGAATTTATTGCCATTTACCCGGACGGTGACTGTGCCCGGGGTCAGGGTGATGGAGTTGGCCAGGATGAACTTGGATAGTTCCTTTTCTAGTTTGGTGTCAAACTCGACCAGACTGGGTGCCAGTAGCTCATTCATGCGTGGTGACAGCGCCACTCGGAACACGTGCAGGTTGGCAAGTATAATCTCCCAAAAGAGCCATCCTATGTAACCAATGAACCCGGCCAGTTGGCGCAGTCGGTCGGCCAATGTGGCCTCACGATCCGGGAACAATAGGTCTGCAGACCAGTACGCAACGAGCAGGGAGCAGACAATCCCCATTCCCACATGAAGCGGATCAAATTTGCCGGACAAAACGAGCCACGGCGCAAACAACACAATGAATGAATAAAGGTATTTCATCTGTCAGTCGGAGGTCGGGTTCCCCTGGAGCACGCCCTCTGTGGGGTGACGCTTTGAGCGCAAAGGAAAATTATGCGCTGGCGGCGTAGTTTTCAAGTCGCTGGTCAAGTGGCAATTATTTCCCGATGCAAAACGTGCTAAAAATGGAGTCGAGTAGATCTTCCGTGGTGGTCTGTCCGACAATCTCTCCAACAGCATTGGTGCCGATTCGCAAATCGACGGCAACCAGGTCAAGCGGTGTGCCGGCACGAAGCTGCTCCAGTGCCGTCCGGAGCGATTCGCTGGCCCTGCGTAGTGCCTCCTGATGACGCGAGTTGATCATCACCTCCAGCATCTCCGCGGTGATCTCCCCGTCCCAGACCTGGTTACGGATGGACTCCTTCAAAGGTTCAATCCCTTGACCATTGAGGCAGCTTACGCTCACTGTTGGGCTACCCTTGATCTCCGCTTGGCCAAGTCGGTTTGGTAGATCGCTTTTGTTGAGGACGAGAATACGCGGCTTACCATCGAAATCGGCCAGGCACGCCTTGTCGTCTGAGGTGAGCGGTTCGGAGGCGTCGATCACATGGAGTATAAGATCCGCCTGATCAAGTGACTCGCGGCTCCGTCGAATACCTTCCCGTTCGATTGCGTCGTCGGACTCCTGTAGGCCGGCGGTATCGATGAATACCAGCGCGATACCGCGGATTTGCGCTTCCTCTGAGATCGTGTCGCGCGTTGTTCCGGCCACGGTGGAGACGATGGCCCGGTCACGGCCCAGTAGTTGGTTGAGCAAGCTTGATTTGCCGACGTTGGGACGCCCGATAATAGCCGCCCGGATGCCGCGGCGAATCAACTGGCCTTCGTTGGCAGTAGAGAGCAACTCGCGGATCAATCGACCGGCGTTTTCGAGCCTTTGAACCAAACCGTCCAGCGTGTCTGGCTCGATGTCCTCATCCGGGAAATCGATGTGCGCCTCGACGTGGGCGAGTACCTGCATCAGGTCGTCCCGCAACGTGTTGATGCGCTGCGAGAGTTTACCGGCGAGTTGCTCGTTTGCGGCGCTCAATGCGAGGTCGGTGCGCGCATGAATGAGATCGGCGACGGCCTCGGCCTGCGCAAGATCAATCCGCCCATGTATAAATGCACGCTTGGTGAACTCGCCCGGCGATGCCAGTCGTGCCCCGGCGTCGAGCACAGCGTCGAGTACGGCCTTGGTGGAGCGGATACCGCCGTGGCAGCTAATTTCGACGACATCTTCGCGCGTGAACGTCGCCGGGGCTTTCATCACCGAGACGATCACCTCATCCAGCTGTTTGCCGTCCCGGACGATGTGCCCGTAATGCAGTGTGTGTGTCTTGGCCTTGGCGAGTCGGGTGCTAAATTTACTGGCGGCGACAAACAGTGCGTCGCCCGTCTCCATCGCCTTGCCCCCGGAGATCCGAATGACAGCCAGTCCGCCTTGGCCAAGCGGCGTCGCGATCGCGGCGATCGTGTCGTCGAGCATCGTGCCGCCTCCGTTACCGCAGGCAGCCGCCTTTTTCGATTTCCGAAAGCCGCCCCTCAAGGAAGAGGCGCGCCTTCTCGTAACTTTTCTTCTGGAGGTAATGCATCAACTCGCCATCCGTTTCGTCCGGGAGCGCGGCAGTCAATGCGTCGATACGGTCGAAGTGTGCCATCAGATTGGGCTTAGGCTGCGAGCTCATCCCAGCGACCGCGGCCTCCATATCCTTGAGCGCTCCGAGGAGTTGATGCTCTGTCGTCGTCATGCGGCAAGTGTGCCAGTCACCCTCCTTTAAACCAAGCACGGTGTGGGCTTAAGGTTGGGCTTCTGCTATATTTTCCGCGTGCGAGATGTGTGTCGAGTTATCTTGAGCCTTTGCGTCGGGTTCCTGCTTGTAAGAGGATTATTGCATTCCCTTTCGGCAGCGGAGGCTTCTTCACAAACCACATTTACTCTTAAGACTCCACGCGAGGTTGTTTATTGGGTCAACCCCAAAGACTTGGCTACCGCCGGGGCGAGCGATTGGGTGTCTGGCCGTGAGAGGGATCGGGTGGCGGTGCGAGTCAAGTTTGGCTCTCGAGTCGTTCTGCATTTGGCCAAGGGGACTACGCTTGGTCAGGTGCTTGAGGGAGGTTCCCTCAGGCCTGATCGAGAATTTGGTGAAGGCTTATTCGTAGTACATGCTGAAAGTGCACGTGAGGCACTTGAGGAATCACAACGCTTGGCAAAGCGACCGGGCGTATTGGTGAGTCACCCGGTGCGACGGCGGCCGATGAAAAAGATGGGACCCATGGTACCGCGTCCAAACGACCCGCTTTTTCCGACCCAGTGGCCGCTCGAAAACCGCGATCTCGAAACAGGGGCGATAATTGGACTGGAGTTGAACATTCGGGAGGCATGGGCGGAATCAACCGGTAAGGGAGTGGTTATTGGCATGGTCGACGATGGTGTGGATTTGGCTCACACTGAGTTCGTTGGTCAAGGCGTCGACGATCTTCATTTTAATTTTACCAACGGAAGGGCAAATGGGAATCCGGTGGCACAAAACCAGACTCATGGGACGGTAGTTGCGGGGATTGCCGTAGCCAATGCCAACAATGGTAAGGGGATTGCCGGCGCGTCACCTGATGCCCGGTTCGCAAGCCTGGTGGTATGGGATGCGGTCGATAATTTCGGGACTGAGGAAGAGATCGCGGACATGTTTCAATACCGCAATGACCGGATTGCCGTACAGAATCATAGCTGGGGATCGAGCATATCAGCACAACTTGACGCGATGGTGCTTGAAAAACAGGCAATAACACGAGCGATCGAGGAGGGTCGTGATGGCAAAGGTGTGGTGATGATCCGCGGGGCCGGCAACTACCGGGCTTGGGGTTGGAGTGCTGCGGACGACGGTTACTCCAACGATCCCCGCGTGGTGACGGTAGGCGCGGTTGGGCCAACCGGTCGTGTGCAAAGCTTTAGCA
Organism: Pedosphaera sp.; assembly: GCA_022451065.1. Classification (GTDB taxonomy): domain Bacteria; phylum Verrucomicrobiota; class Verrucomicrobiia; order Limisphaerales; family UBA1096; genus UBA1096. Next base: position 12,827 of record JAKUOU010000055.1, read on the forward strand.
ACACGGGTGCCTGTGTGCTGTGTGCTGGGTTGATCGGCGGAGGAGTGTATTCCACCGACCGAATGGGTGCTTCTGGTTTGAATCGTGACTCCAGCGACGACGATCCTGAGGTGGGTAGTTATCACCAACTTGAATATCTTGACCTTGGCAATTCGTATGTCTTGCCGCAGATTGCGAGTCTGGTCGCACTAATTCTCAGCGTAAACCCCGACCTAACTTACCGCGATGTGCAGCAGGTTTTTATTCACGCCTCGCGGCATTTCGACTTTGCTGATCCTTTTTTGCAGTCTAACGCTGCTGGCTATCTTTTCACCCACAACACTGGCTATGGCGTGCCGGACGCAGGTGTAGCAGTACGCTTGGCCAAGCGCTGGACCAACGTCAGGCCGTTGGTTGAGAAGTTGTACAAGCAAGACTCCGTTACTCAGTTGCCGGACGACGGACTGCAACTGCAGGTTTTTGTCAATGGAAAGGAGAATAACTTTGTTGCCAGTCCTAGTGATGGGTTGGTGCCGGACGATCCCATAGAGGCTCTGCCTATGGTGGATGTGGGCAGGGCAAGTGGGCCACTGGAAGTTGACCTAACCGGGAAGGTGGCACTCATCGAACGTGGCGATACCTTTTTCTCAGAGAAGACCCGTCATGCGGCGGATGCCGGGGCGACGTTTGCGATCATTTATAATGACCGGGGCGGGGATGAACGGTACATCATGGGAGGAATGGATTTCTCACCGATCTCGGCCGTCTTTCTGTCCCAGAACGATGGGGCCTCGGTCAGGGAGTTGATAAAATTGGCGGATGATGAGCCCCCCAGGGCTGGGCTCTCGCTGGAATCAAGCGCTACGGTGGTCAATGTGCCGGATGAGTTGCTCTGTGAACAGGTTGGCGTGCGTGTCAGCATGACCCATCCGGTTCGTGGCGATATTCGCCTAACTGTCCAGTCGCCGGCCGGCACGCGAAGCATCCTCCAGGCGAATGTCCTTGATGTCACCTCGTGGCGCTCAGACTGGACCTTTTGGTCGAATCAATTTTTCTATGAACAAGCCAAGGGCAAGTGGAAAGTTGCCGTGACCGACTTGGTGAAAAATTTTACCGGGGCTTTAAGTTCGGTCGAGTTGACTGTGCGCGGAACAAGTATAACAGACGCCGACATCGATGGGCTGGACGATAACTGGGAATTAGAGCATTTCGAATCGCTAGTTGAAACAGCGCTTGGCGACCCGGACAAAGATGGCGAATCGAATGCCCGCGAACAGGCATTAAGGACCAATCCTGCCAGCTTTAACGGTTCCTTTGTTTTACGCTACCACCGCCTGGCCAACGGTAACCTGCGACTTGTGTGGCCAAGTTGGCGTGGCTTTGTGTTTCGTGTCCAGTCTGCGGATCAGGTGCTTGGCCCGTGGAATAGGGAGGCAGTCGTAGAGTCGGGGAAATTCCAAACTGAGTGGGATGCCAAGCCGGAACCAGAGGGAGGTCGCTTTTACCGCGTGCAGGCCGAACTTAAGCCATGAGGCGACAGGTTATCTCATCCGGGGCAAAGTGGGAGGGCCAAGTTGGCTATAGTCGAGCCGTGCGAACGGGATCACAGATTTTTGTCTCCGGAACAACTGCAGTGGACACCAGGGGTAGAGTGGTCGGAGAGGGCGATATCCGGGCCCAAGCAAGGCGCATTTTCGATATTATCGAGGAATCTTTGTCCAAGGCCGGTGCGTGTCTCGAGGACGTTGTGCGTACACGGATGTTCGTCACCGACATTGCCGATGCTGAGGCGCTTGGCCAAGTACACGGTGAGGTGTTTGGAAGAATCCGCCCGGCGACTACACTGGTCGAGACCAGTAACCTGATTGATCCGCGTCTGCGTGTGGAGATCGAGGCAGAAGCCGTCGCGGGCAGCGGCGGAGCGGACGCAGTGATACTGGCCGGTGGCAATTCCAAGCGAATGGGGCGCAAAAAAAGCCGGATTCGACTCGGCTGCCATACGCTGCTCGGACATTCCCGTGCTGCGGTGGTGGACGCCGGTCTCAAGCCCCGAGTGATTGCCGTCGACTTGCAGCCCGGTTTGGGTCCACTAGGTGGCATCTTGACGGCTCTCCAGTCAACTAAGCATTCGCGGGTGCTTTTCGTCGGCTGCGACATGCCGTTTTTAAGTGGCGGGTTGATTGATATATTTCTCGCAAGTTCGACCGGCGGAGTTGGCCCGATGTTTACGCAGCATCAAAAGGGATTCGGATTTCCGTTCGTGCTCTCCTGTGCGGATCTGGTTTTGGTTGAGAAGCAAATAGACCGAGGAGTGCTGTCGCTTCAGCGCTTGGCCAAGCGGCTTAAAGCTCGGGTGTGGCAACCGCCTCAAGAGCGTGAGTGGGAACTGTTCAATATCAACACCCCTGCCGACCTCGCCGAGGCGAGGCGGCGGCAGCGGGAGGGGCGTATTGACTGATTTTCGTATATTGCTGCTCTTGTCTGCATTACTCATCACGTTAACTGGTCATGCGCAGCGCTACGAATTTTCGCGGCCGTTAATGGGGATGTCGTTTCGGATCGTGCTTTATGCGGAAGACAGTGCGAGAGCCAAGCAGGCGGCAAAGGCGGCGTTTGACCGGGTCAGTGTCCTCAACCAAATCATGAGCGACTACGAGCCTGCCAGTGAGTTGAGCAAACTTTCTGACTTAGCCGGTAGTGGCCAAGAGGTTCCGGTGAGTCCGGAGTTGTTCCGTGTGCTCGACCGCGCTCAGGCGCTGGCGGCGAAGACGGGTGGTGCATTCGATGTGACCGCAGGGGCTTCAGTTCAACTTTGGCGTCAAGCGCGACGAGTCAAACGGCTTCCACCGCAATACGCACTCGATAAGGCCCTGAAGACAATCGGCTTTCGTACTCTCAAGTTGGACGCTGAAAATCGCACCGTCAAACTTACCCAACCGGGGACGCGCCTTGACCTCGGTGGCATCGCCAAGGGCTACGCTCTGGATGAGGCGATTGCTGTTTTGAATAAACATGGACTGCGTCGTGTCCTTGTCTCGGCAGGGGGGGACATCGTTGCTGGGGACGCGCCTCCGGGAAAAGCTGGCTGGCGCGTGGCTCTGATCGGGCTGGAGGGCGATGCAAAGCCGCAAGTTCTCCAGCTCGCCAACGGGGCGGTGGCCACGTCTGGTGACCTGTACCAGTTCCTTGAGGCGGACGGCACTCGTTATTCGCACATTGTCGATCCTCGTTCAGGCAGCGCGCTCATGGAGCAGAGATTGGTGCACGTGCTTGCTGTGAACGCCATGAGCGCGGATAGCCTGTCCACCGCGATCAGTGTGCTGGGGCCAAAAGGAGGATTGCACTTGGTTGCTGGCGACGAAAAACTCGGTGCTCGTGTGGCTTTTCGTGGGACACTTGGCCAAGTGAGGGTCGTAGAGTCGCCGGTGTTTCGCGCTTGGCCAAGGGCGGAAAAGTAAAACGGCCTGCTGCTAGGGGCAACAGGCCGGTAATGTTTGATTGCAATTTGGCTTACACCCTATCCGCTTTGATTTGCAGGTACTCGCGATCCTTGATGATGCCGGGCTGCGGAACCGGGTACTTTCCGTCCGGGTTCATTTGCAGTGGTGCGGGGGAGTCCATCGTCAGCTGATCCAAGTTCGGGGACAGGTCGTGGTCATGGTTGAGGACCTGGTCGTAGGTGGCTTCCTGTCCAGTGTGGGTCGCATAACGGCCCATGGCGGTCACCACGCTGGCCTTGATGCCCCGGTCCGCCTCGTTGAACGGCTTGTCCTCGCGAATGGCGCTCATTAGGTCGTTCCATTCGTCCTGATAGGGGTCGGACTCACGCCCCGGGTAGGCCCAGGCAACCGGATCTTTCATGCTTTGTCCTTTAAAGATTTTGCACGGCGCAGGCCAGTGGCCGCGCATGGAGATGATCCCTAGTCCCTTGGAGCCGTGAGCGTAACTGGCGAAGTCGCCATAGCAGCCGGCCATGGTGCGTCCGTGCAGGTAAAGTTTTGCGCCGTCGGCAAAGGTGTATTCGACGGTGTAGGCGTCGAGGTTTTGATCGACGTAACTCTGTCCACCTGGCGACTGGCGGTAATGACGGCCACCGGCGCCCTGGGCTTTGATCGGCCAGTCGTTTTTTATCCAGCAGCATTCGTCGATGTTGTGGATGAAATAGTCGCTGAACGAGCCACCGCTGGCCCAGATGAAGCTATGGAAGCGTCGGATCTGATACAGAAGCTCGTTTTCATTCTTCTTCGGCGGAAGCGAGTAACAGGAGGCAACAGGGCCGTGGAGGCGATAGGCACGCAGCAGGTTTAGTTCGCCCAGTTGCCCATCCTGAACGCGGTTGAACAGTTCACCGCGGGCCCGGCTATGGCGGCACATCAGGCCAACACCGACCTTTAGGTTTTTCTTCTTTGCTTCCTTGTTGAGTGCGAACATTCGTCGAGCGGTTGGGCCGTCCGGGCAGACTGGCTTCTCCATGAACACATTGAGCCCTTTCTCAATTGCCTTCTGGAAATGCACCCAGCGGAAGGCGCACGGTGTGGTGAATATCACCACATCCCCCTTGTTCAGATGTTCCATCGCGTTGGCATATCCATCGAACCCGATGTGGCGGCGCTCCGCCGGCACATCGACGCGATCGCCCCCCCGCCTTTTCAGAGCCTTGTAGCTGTTGTCGAGTTTGGCGGTGGAAACGTCTGCCATGGCCACGAGTTTGTTGCGTGCAATCTTGTCCGGCACGGAGATTGCATTGGCCGCCGCGCCGGTGCCGCGCCCGCCCGCGCCAATAAGGGCGACCTGCGTTGTGTCATCTACTGCGGAGTGCACGCGGGGGATGGCAACACCAGCCAGCACGGAGGCAGCCGTTGCGGAACTGGTGGTCTTGATAAAGTCCCGACGGTTATTTGTGGAGCATTCTGAAGGCTTGTTCATCGGCACCACTCGTACCTTTCGTTACAGCCGGTCGTCAATCCAAATTCAACCCCTGGCGAGGCGCTTGACTGTTTGAACTTGCCTGGGGCCAAGTCATCATCAACGATGCGCTCCAATGGAATTACGTACAAAAACAGTCTTGGCTGCAGTGCTTATTTATTCGTTTGCCTCCCCCCTGAGCAAGGCAGATAGCAAGACACTCGCCGAGCACCTTGGCTACAAGGCAACCGACAAGCTGTTGATTATCAATGGCGATGACACCGGTATGTGCCATGCCGCCAACACCGCCACCATCGACTCTCTTGAGCGCGGGCTTATGACTTCGGCGACGATCATGGTGCCGTGCCCGTGGTTTACCGAGATCGCCCGCTACGCCAAGGCCAATCCCGGGAAGGACTTTGGAGTTCACCTCTGCCACACATCCGAGTGGCAGGTGTACCGCTGGGGGCCGGTTGCTCCACGTGAAAAGGTCCCGGGGCTGGTGGATAACGAGGGCTACCTGTGGCGATCCGTGCCGGAGGTTTACCAGCATGCAACGCCGGAGGAGGCGCTGACCGAGGCTCGCGCGCAGGTGCGCAAGGCGCTCGACGCCGGGATCGACGTAACCCATCTCGATACACACATGGGAGCGTTGAATTTCGACCCGCGCTACGCACAGGTTTATCTGCAGCTAGGGAGGGAGTTTAACCTCCCGTTACGGTTGCCGTCGCAAGTTACGGCGGCAAGATTCGGATTCACTGACCTCAGGGAACAGTTTGCCGCCAAGGGAATCGTTTTTCCTGACTATCTGATTTATGACGAGCTTGATGAGGAGAAAAGTGGTGTGAAACAATTCTGGATGAAGGTTCTGCGAAACCTCAAGCCGGGCGTGACCGAGTTATTCATCCACGCCGCCAAGCCGACCGAGGAACTGCGGCATATCACGAACAGTTGGAAGATCCGATCGGAGGAATATGAGGCGTTCACAAACGATGAGAGCGTGCGGAAACTCGTCAAGGATCTTGGCATCATCCGGATCGGTTACCGGCCGCTGCGAAACCTGCAGCGGCTCAAGAACAAATGAACTTCTCGGTGGCCAACATGCTCGGCGAGATCGAGCGCATTGTCTCATTCGGCATCCGCCGCCCTGGCTATGATGAGGATCTGAGAACAGAGCAGCACCTGCTCGATCGCTTTAACGAACTGGGCCTCAGCGATACTCGTCTCGAGCCGGTACCGGTCAACTACTGGCAGCCCGTTATGAGCCGGCTCGATGTCGGCGATGCGGCGATGAACATTCCATGTTTTGCCGTGCCGTACACCGGCTGGACGGCTGATGATGGTCTACAGGCCGGGGCGGTTTATGTTGGAAACGGGCCAGACGAAGCGTTCGACTCGGCACATGTCACCGGTAGGATTGTTGTGGCGGACATGCAGTTCGGCGAACTCAACGCGGCCCACCTTAAGGCCGGCTCGATGTTCATCCATGATCCCGGCGACACGATTCCGGACGGACCTCTGCACTGTGCCAACTGGCTGATCCCCAACTTTCGCGCCTATTACGAATCGTGGAAGCGCGGCGCGAGCGGCTTCATTGGACTATTGGGTGAAATGCCAATCGACGGCTGCGAACTGTACGTTCCGTATGATGGGTTCCTCAAAAAAACACCGGCCGCGTGGGTGGGTCGCGAACATGCTGAAGCCGTGCGTTCTGCCGCAGTCAACGGCGAGTCATTCCTCTTCAGAAGCACAGGGGAGGGACGCACAGTTGATTCACACAACGTTGTTGGCATCTTGCCGGGGCGCACCGACGAATTCATTTTACTGACCTGCCATCACGACGCTCCGTTTGCTTCCGCGGTGGAGGATGCTTCAGGCCTCTCGGTGCTGTTGGCCCTTGCGGAGGCTTTTGCGCGATCGACGGAGCCTCTCGAGCGAGGCCTGATTTTTCTGGCGTCGAGCGGGCATTTTCACGGCGGTATCGGCTGCCGCAAGTTCGTCGATAAACACCGAGGCGGGTTGCTCGAAAAAATTGTCGCGGCTATTGGTGTAGAGCATATCGCCGAGGAGGCGCAAGGGGATGCCAACGGCGGCTATGTTAAGACAGGGCAGGCGGAAACCCGAGCCCTGTTCATGGATAAGACCCCGGAGTTGCTGCGAATCGTCAAGGAGGAGGTGCAGCGCGTCGACCTTAGTCGTACGTTGGCGGTGGATGCCTATCTTTTTGGTTCAGAACCGCCCTGCGACAGTGCCCCGTTTTTCACCGCCGGCATCCCTACGGTTTGCCACATCAGCGGGCCGCTCTACCTGTTTGACCCGCACGACACAATCGACATGGTGCGGGAGGAGGATCTGCCCAAGGTTGCCGACCTGTTTCAAGGTGTCATCCGGCGAATCGACTCGATTCCAGCCGTCGCCTTGGCCAAGGGTATGACACGCCAGCGCAACGACCCTCCTGTTGCCCCGCCTCCATGGTTTCTTCCGCCGGAAACTTTCCTTGGTAGCTAACCTTGGCTAAGGGCCCGGGCCATGTCGGCCTTGATGCGGGCGTTATTGCCGTAGGGATCGTTGTGATGCTTTGTGTAGGCGGCTAGCTTGGCGGTGAGTCGTTTAACTATCCTTTGGGCGTTGGGCTTGGTGAACGCATTATGTAATTCATCGGGGTCTGTTTTTAGGTCGAACAACCAGGGGTCGCCCAACGCGGAGTAGATGATCTTGTAACGGTCGGTGATGGCAGCAAGCCAAGGTTTCCCAGTTGAGGTTGATCGAATAAATGCAATGTCTTCCCATTGGTTTTTGCTGCCGCGAAAGAGGATGGATGCATCGCGCCCATCGACGCCCTTGGGCAACTGGTCGCCGGTGAGCGCAAAGAGCGTCGGTACGAAGTCCACGCAGCTCAGAGCTTGGTTGACAATGGTGCCAGCTGGGATCTTGCCGGGGCAGTAAAACAGAAATGGGATGCGCGCCGAGCCTTCGTAGGGAACGCCCTTATTGAGTCGGCCGTGTTCGCCGCAGAGGTCACCATGATCAGAGGTGAAGACGATGATCGTGTTGTCGATCTGTCCATTTTTACGAAGCGCATCAAGAATGCGGCCGATGTTGTCGTCCAGGCATTTGATCATCCCGTAATACTTGGGCATCAACAGGCGAACGGTATCGGCGGTAATTTTCGGGTCACCGGCGGCCCAGCGCGGGGTTTGCGAGCGCGGTTTGTTGACAGAAACCGGGATGGGTACATTGACGTCCTTGTACATCGTGTCATATGGCTTTCGGACGGTGTTCGGCCCGTGAGGGTCGGGGAAACTGACCATGTAGCAAAACGGATTGGCCTTGTTGGTGTTAATAAAGTCGATCGTGCGGTTGGCAAGCCAGTCGGTGGAGAAGGACTCTTTATCGGCATTCTCAACGCCGTAAAATGGTTTACCCCGTTTGATGGCCGCGACGCGTGGGCCGTCATTGGTGATCTCGAATTTTTTCCAGTGCCCGCGGTTGAACATGTAGCGGTTATCGTCGAAGCCAAACTTACGGATGGGTGCCCACTGAGGTTTGCCTAAGCCGTCGAGGTGCCACTTGCCGGCGTAACCGGTTTTGTAGCCCTTCCGGCGCAGCACCTCTGCGAATGTGATAACGTGATCACCTAGCGAAATATTGTTGTTCGTGACCGGCGTATTTTGTGGATAGCGCCCGCTAATCAGCGCGCCTCGCGATGGGGAGCAGACAGGGGTTGTGGCGTAAAAGCTCGTGGCGATTGCCCCGTTCTTGGCAATCCAGTCGATGTTCGGCGTCTCGACGATCCTGCCTCCGTAACAGCCAAGCGTCTTAAAGTGGTGCTCGTCGGTTTGGATAACCAGAACGTTGTACGGCTCGGCCAGCATGGAGGCCTGGCCAATGGCTGTGAAAAGGAGGCTGAGCAGTAGTCGATTCATGGCGTCGGATCATGACGTTTGGCCGGGTGCTTGGCAATGCTCCATAGTCATGAGTTAGCAAAGCGAGAAAGGCCAAGGAACCCGATAGGGTGCTGTGTCTTGCCGTCTAGCGCCAGTTCGCTGAGCACATTTCCCATCACACTGGCGAACTTGAAGCCATGTCCGCTGAAACCGCAGGCGAAATGAACTCGGTCGCTTTCCGGATGGCGATCGACAATGAAGTGACCATCCGTGGAGTTGGTGTATTTGCAGACTTTGATCGTTTGCACTTTGCCAAGCGCGTCCGGCATGTAGCGGCGCAACGGCAACAGGATTTCCTCCTCATCAGCTGCAAAGGTTTCATTCGTAATTTCATCCGGTGTCATCGGTGTGCCGGGGTAGTGCCGCGCCAGTTTAAGTCCATTGCCTTCGGCGGGATCGTTGCTCATCGGAAAACCGTAGTAGATGCCACTCATGCCTCTGTCGCCATATGGGTCGATGTTCCAAACTGGAAAGTCGCCCCGCTGAAAAAGTTCCGGCCGGTTTGGCCGTACCCAGCCGAGAACCTGACGCGTGACTATAAGCGGGATATCGGGAAGTCGTAATAATCCTCCAGACCAGGCGCCGGCGCAGAGGATCAGTTTGGCTGCGGCGTGTGAGTCGTTGCCTGTGCGGACGTTTATTCCCTGTGCGTTGCTTGACCAATCGATAACTTTTTCCGAGGTTAGAAGCGCAGCACCGAGTCGTTGAGCGGCCTGGGCGTAAGTCTCAACGGCGTGCTCTGAAAGTAGATAGCCACCTTCCGGTTCGAGTGCTCCA
>JAKUOU010000056.1:0-6391 GCA_022451065.1 Pedosphaera sp.
AATGCCCCACTGTATTCAGAGGAGGAACCGGACAAGACAGCAATTTGCCGGTCAGCATAAGCCATAAGACCGATAACGGTGAAAGCATCTATTTGGGGTTCCGGCTCGGGTTCTTGGCGTTTCCTGTCTGGCTGATAAGGTTTCCGGTTTGGGTCAAATATATTGTTGATATGCAAAATATCAAAATCTTGGAGTGAACCTGGAACCGGCTTTGTTACCTCACTTTTTTGCTCCTTTAATTCTGCAGTTTCAGAGGGCTTGTCAGCTGTTTCAGACGCTTGGCCAAGCGATGCGTAAAGCAATCCAACCCATAGAAGAATTCCAAACCCCAACTTCGGGAATTGATTCTTGTCTTTGTTGTACTTCATTGCAACGCCTCTTCAAGCGCCTCTCCAAGCTGGAGGCCTGTAAAATGGACACTCACACTGACTAATTTTCCGGTTTTTTCACGTGATGCCAATTCGAGCTGTTCAATTTTTAAGGGAAGCTCATCCGACTCAATGGCATGAACAAATTCGACCGCTTCCTGCATCGTCCCCTCTGCCACCAATCGAACATCGTATGTCTGATAACGATCATCATGATTCTGCCACTGCGGCTTAATCGACGTAAGCAATATCCCAGAATCGCCCGTCCAGTTCTCAATGGCTCGCAATACTTCATCCTCAGCAATGGTGTTGGTGCTATTCAAATTATCACGGAAATATGTCCGCCATTTTTTCATAGTGGCACTAAGCCGTGGCAGCAGTGTTTCACCTTTGTCTATATCCCTTTCCAATTTTTCAATTTTGTCGTTACGTATTTTCCAGCTGTTAACCAACGGCCCCAACACCAATCGATCTCCTATAAGAATCGCTACCGCGAGGAGAGCAACACTCAGCAAAAGTTTTTCTCTTTTGTTTCGCATTATTGAGTCGAAGTCGAGGCGCCTGCCGGATTCCAATCAAACTCGAATGAAAAGAAAATCGGATCCGTTCCTTGTTGGGATTTTAGTTCCAAATTGGAGATGCCGGATGTGATGCGAAGTTTGTCCAATGTCGCCAACAGGCTGTTTTGATCACTGGAAGATCCGCTGGCCATGACCTTGGACGCATCTTTGATGTTCATGTCCTTTGAAGCATCCCTGATATTTAATTGTTTCAACCAGATTTCCCCTGTTTCAGGAAAAGCCATGGTGATGGCCCGAGCCGTCGTCAACCTCGGAACGGACGAACCATGCCAGGGTCGAAATTCGCTGATTTTCTCCCCGACTGATTCAACGACTGCAACTCTGTCTTTCATCCCATTCCAATCCGACTGTAAACCGTCCAACCGAAAAATTTGGTAAAGAAAAGCAATGGCAGTCAAGGCCACAACACTCATCGATCCCACCCACAGGTTACGCCGTGAGTTGAACTGACCATACATCTTGCCAAAGCGTGAAGTTCTGGAAGGCAGAAACTCAAGAGGCGAGATGCCCTTCAGAAAAAACGATGAGGCAATAGGCACAAACAAGTCGGAGGTTTCAGTTCCATCAACCACCTTCAAACCGGCCATCAATCGGTGTTCAGAAATTGGAACGCGCTGTTCTGAACTGACTCCTGGAAGTTTTGCCATGCGAAGCGTGGTCAACTGGCGCTGTGAAGACTGTGGGATTTGACCAAGGGTAATACGCAATTCCCTCTCAAGAGTGGCAGCATCGATCCCTCCGTTGGCCAAGTGGAAGTGGCGGAGACCTGTCGGCCCACCTTCTGCATGCGTGACCATGCTCAGACTCGATTGTCCCTGAATCAACTGGCAGCTATCTGCAAGCGAACCGTTGCCGTCAACGGCATGATCCACAACTCCAGCGATGTCCACCGTAATACTCGCCACCTGAAATCCATTGGCGATCACGGCATCCTTAAGTTTGGAGACGGTATCCCTTCTCAGACCAACCACCAATGCATGATCTTGGTTGCCAATTTGAAACTCATGTGTCGCCAAATGAATCTCACCCAACGGCAGTGGCAACTGCTGCTCGGCCTGAATTTGAATAAACCCCTTCCGATCCTCGTGGCTAATGTCTGGCACTGTCAGAATGATAGAAGGCGCCAAATGTGCCGGCAAAACCACAATGCAGTCCTTTGTCGTTGGGGAGAGTTGACGAAACACTCCTCCGAGGTCATCGACCAAGCGTGCCGGCTCTATTTGATTTATCTGCTGGCCAAGTCGGGAATGTCCCTCCGCACGGAGCTTAGCTCCCCGCCCACGCTTCCGGTAGGAGCAGGCAACGGCCTGATCCCCATCCACATACAGGACGATCGCTTGGCTTCTTTTTTTTCTTTTCAAGGTCATCGGATCGCCTGTTCTGGAGTGTTTACCTGCTCCAATAAGTTTGGCCCCAGGGCCCACCCAAATCGTTGCATGTCACGCCGGTGAAGGACGACCGGCGCCTCCCCTGAGGTATCCACCACATATCTTACGCGTCGATAGCCGTTTCCGTTACTACCTATTGCAGCTAAATCAATGGTAAATTGCTGAGTTTTATCTGTCAAATAGGGTAACGCCTGCTGCACATCCCCACCGTCCACCGCTTCACTTACCCATTCCAACCCTTCAGTGGGATCCGGGTTGGCCAGACGATACGAGACGATTTGCTGAGCTGTGGCCTCATCCATTCCGGGCAAACACGCCAAAACAATTGCGCTGGCGGTGCTTACATTTACCTGGAAAGGCACCCCCACTCCCCCGCCCGGTTCCTGCTGAGAGCTCCTATTTCCGGGTTGATCTCCACTGTCGTTACCAGAACCCGTGGCCTCTGATTCCTCTTCTTCAACAGGTATTTTGGAATAGATGGTGACATGTTCCAGAATTCCGAAATCTAGTGTCCCGTCCTGGTTATCGAGAGGCGGCGTCTGCATCCCATCATTTTCGTTGGGGTCAAGGACTCCATTCTGGTTGGTGTCTTCACCATAAAGCATTTCCACTGTCGCGCCATAAACCAACCGGAGTTCCTCCACAGTTTCAAACGGCGCATTCTTGCACTCATATGGCAGAGTCTGCAGCGAGTACATCGTCGCCTCGGCACCATTTTCGGTCACGTCATCATCTTCATCCCGCCAGTCAACAATGGCCGCAGCAAATTCCGGGGTGATGGTTGGGAGCAACTCCAGCACCTCAAATGGCGCGGTATTGATGTTGATCTTGGCACACTCGTCGATGACTCCAAAGTGTGGATCAGTCAGAGTGACGGATTCACCAGATCGTCCCAGCATCCAGACTGTCGCCTGCCCGATTTGGATTTGCTCGGTTTGCATGATCAAATCACTCGGAAAATCCCCCTCCTCTTCTAGGGCGTTGTTCAGGGTGTAAAAAAAGTATCGAAGAGCTCCGTTGTTTGCTTGTTCCGCCTGGGCGCCTGCAATGGATTGATTGGCTCCCTTGTATTCAAAAAACATAGATTGCCCGAAATAAAGAGTGACACTCACCAACCCAAACGCAATCCACAGAACAATGATCAAAACCGCCCCCACCCGGGATTGGGATGAAACATAATTCCTCTGTTTTTTGTTGGATAATTTCATATCCCTCTTTTAGCTATCCTCTTGTTCCTCACCTTCCTCCTCCTCGCTCTCCTCGCTTGGGGGCTTGATGGTAAGAATCGGGACCAGGATTTCACAAATACGGGTTTGGCGACCGGTCGGGTTGGGGTTGTTGGTAAAAACCTCCACCATGGCCCGAACTGCCAGCGGCACAGCGGGTTCGTTGACATTGGAATCCCATGTTTGAATCCACTGCAACCCATCAAAAAACTCAAACTGCATGGAACGAACATTATCCAGCATTAGGGTTTCTACCGGGGGTTCCTCATTTTCTTCAAGCGGCAGGGTGTTGAGGGACATGCGCATCAACGCCTGGCCAAGGTTGGTGGTCACCGTTTGAATGGGGTCCACCCCCAGCAGATACCCCACCTTCTGCACATCGCCCCATGGGAATTGGTCTGAAACGACTGCAGTCGTGGAATAAAACTCCAGTTGATCATTGGGCATGTCCGGCGAACCCATTTCGGTACAAATAATCCCCTCCGCCATCACCCCACCGGTGACAATCATGTTCTCAAGGTCACGCTTCATGACCATCATCGCCTGGCTCAAAATCGCTTGTTGATCAACGCGTTTTTGCACTCGATTACGCAGACCGAGCGCACCGGAGAATGTCATCTGCATCACAAGCAGGATTAACGCAAACGCCATCGTCGCAAACATCACCTCCATCAACGTGAACCCCGCTCGATTCAGACGTTTATTAAATAGAATATTATGCGGCTTAAAGACCATGATTTATTGGACTGAATCGTCCACCAGGGTGGAAAGTTCGACGGCAAATATCCTACCCTGGAGCGGATAGGTCACCTCCAACGTCAGTTGCTGCATGGCACCATCTGGCCAAGCCTGCTGCTGCATCGACCATGCGTAACCGGGGTGATCCTGTTCAAATGTCCCAGAAGTTTGTGCGGTTTGCCAAAAATTGCTGACACTGAGTTGGTTGAGCATATTAGCAGCCAACTGCACCGCGATCTCTTTTCGTTCAGCACCAACCCCGGCTCGGTTGGCTATGGAAATCCCCTGCAGGACCACCGGAATGACGATGGCCATGAATACAAGCGCGGCGAGAACTTCAGCGAAGGTAAACCCCGCCCTCGACCGTATCCGTCGCCGGAATCTCGATATATTCATTTTTTGGATCATCATCTCTTAACAATAGATAACGCAATTGGCCCTGAAGTTTTGCGACCCGATAAAACTCTTCACTATTCTCCCGGTTTTGGAGACGCCAAGAGGTCGGACTGGTCTCTAGTAAGGATCCGTCCGGTAAAAAAGTGACTGCATACATATCGCGCTCGATAGGCTCGCCTATTTCAAATATGACCTCATGTTTTTCATTGATCCAGTAAGGTCGCGTGGTTTGGACCGTTCGGTTTCCAAACTGCCCAGGTTGATAACCATCCTCACGTTGCACGTAGAGGACGTCTCGGCTCATGTCGAACAGCAATTGCATCGGGGCCCCTGTGGAAATGGCTTCCCTACGAACATGCTCGGTTAGGGCCAACATACGTCGAGCCTCCTCAGTCAGGTCGCGCGATTTGAAAAATTGACCAAGCGATGGCGCTGAAACGGTGAACACAACCGTCAGCAACATGAGGACAGTAATCAACTCCAACAGGGTGAATGCACCCTGCCAACCGTCACCTGTCCTCTGTCTGCCAGTTTGTAATGTCATCTTCCGTGCCGGTCTTCATGTCCGGCCCACCCGAGGAAATATCATAGCTGCCGACATTCATCTTGCCGGGATAGTTATAGACGTAGTCGTTTCCCCATGGGTCCGGGGGTATGCCCTTCTTAAGGTACGGCCCCTGCCAATCCTGGACATTGCTGCTGTTTGGCTCTTCAACAAGATCCCTAAGGTCGTTTCCTGCCTTGGGATAATAACCCATGTCGATCTCAAAAGTGTCGATGGCAATCTCCAGGTTTGAAATCTGGCTCTTAGCCGCGGTGACCTTGGCCTGCTTGGAGCGCCCGGCGAACTTGGGAACCACCACTGCAGCCAACGTCGCAAGGATCACCAGGACCAACAACATTTCCACCAGGGTAAATCCCCTCTGTCGTGTTGCTAAATTCCGCCTTATCATTGATATATCAAGTTGCATATTATTTACCTATTATTTTATATAATCCTGAATGGTGAAGATCGGGATCACCATTCCAACAAAAATTGTTCCAATGAAAGCTGCAATGAAAAACAACATCAACGGTTCCATTAAGGCCACTGCAGTTTTGAGCTGTTGGTCCAGTTCCTTTTCCGTGACCTCGGCCAGGCGGATCAGCTCCTTGTCCAGTCGGCTGCTTTCCTCGGCAACAGAAATCATCTCCACCGTGGCGCCAGAAAACAGAAGGCTGCAATCCCCCAGGCTACGGGCCAGTGGTTCACCTTTTTTCACCCGTTCAACGGAGTCTTCAATGGCATCGGTTAGGATTTGGTTGCCGATTGAGCGCTGCGCCACGTTGAGTCCGCTCACCAAGGGAACTCCCGCGTGGATAAGCGTACCGAGCATCCTGGAAAAACGGGCCATGGCAAATTGGGAAGACAGGGAGCCAATCACCGGAGCCGTGAGTAGCCAGCGTTCATAGATACGCCGACCCCTGGCTGATGTTACCCAGATTCGTGCCAAATAAACCAGGAACGCCATGCCAATGATAAGGAAGATTCCATATTGCTGAGAAACTTCACTGGTTGCCACGATGATTTGGGTGAGCATTGGTAGTGCCGCGTCGAAGCCCTCGAACAAGGTCTTAAATCTTGGAATGAAAAAAACCATGAGGAATATGAGCACGGCAATGGCTAGAAACATCAGCACAGCCGGATAAACCAT
>JAKUOU010000056.1:6490-16411 GCA_022451065.1 Pedosphaera sp.
CAAACGCCATCCATCCTCGGAGAGCGTTGTCATTCCGTCTTTGATGGCCAGTTCCTTCAACTCTCCACTGGAACAATTTTGAAGAATATGCTGCCGTACTTTCTGATTGAGCGACATCATCTCAAACACAGCGTGACGGCCGCGGAAACCGGTATTGCGGCATTCTGTACAGCCCACCGGTTGAAAGATCGGCACCTCAGCCGGAATGTTGAATGTCTCTTTCAAGGTCGCGGCTTTTTCGGAGTGGTCCTCCGACTTGCAATTGGGGCAAAGGACACGCACCAAACGCTGGGCCAGGACACCCTCCAACGATGAGGCAACAAGATATGGCTCAACCCCCATGTCGACCAGACGAGTCAGAGCACTAGGAGCATCGTTTGTGTGCAGTGTCGAAAAAACCAGATGGCCCGTCAGCGAAGCCTGCACGGCAATACGCGCTGTTTCCTGGTCACGAATTTCGCCGACCAGGACCACATCAGGATCGTGCCGCAGAATCGAACGCAATCCCACGGAAAAAGTCAGGCCGGTTTTCTCTGAAACCTGGATTTGGTTGATTCCCCTAACCTGATATTCAATGGGATCCTCAACTGTCACAATCTTGCGGATCTTGTCGTTGATCTCGCTAAGGGCAGTGTAAAGCGTGGTCGTCTTGCCTGAACCGGTTGGACCGGTGACTAGGAAAATACCGTGCGGTGTACCGAGGATTTTTCGGAAGATACTGCGTTCTTTCTCACCCATGCCAAGATTATCCAAGCTGAGCACGGTGTTGTCCTGCTTGAGCAAGCGCATCACCACCGCTTCGCCATGCAACATGGGAATGATGGAGACACGAACGTCAACCTCGGTACGTTTGACCCTTAACTTGATACGGCCATCTTGAGGCAACCGTTTCTCGGCGATGTCCAGATGGCTCAAAATCTTGATGCGGGAAACAATTGCCGGCTGGAAGCGCTTAATCTCGTTCGGGACTGGCACGTCAAGCAATAGGCCATCCACTCGATAACGAATCTGCAGTTCGTTTTCGAAAGGTTCAAGGTGAATGTCCGTCGCCCGCATTTCAATGGCATCACTCAATACCTGATTTACAAAGCGGATGATCGAAGCATCCCCGGCAGCCTGATCAAGATCCGTCTCTTCCAGGTCGCCTTCATCAATAACCTGAAAGGCCGCATCATCCTTCAGGGTATCAATGGTATCTGCCCCGACCCCGAGACGACTTTTAATCTCCCGCTGAATCGACTCCGAGGTGGCAAGAACCGGCTTTATATTCAGACCGCTCAACGCCTTCAGCGATTCCAATCCCTGCGGGTCGAACAAACGACTGGTGGCCACCTCAACTCCTTCGACGGATTGCCGCAGTGGTAGAAGTTGCTCTTTGATCAGGATACGCGCCGGAAACAGGGAGATCACGTCCTGCTCAATCTCAAGCGCCTCAAGGGACGTAAATTGTAGCCCATATTCCTTTGCCAGCCACTGCAGAGCGGCCCCTTCCGAAGACAGGTTTGCCTGGGATTCCGACGTGGGTAATGCAGCAAGTCTCTCCGCATCCAGTGCCGAGAGACTGCGACCATCAACCAACCGTTGTAACAGCTGGCTCAACAGCAGTGCTCCTTTTTGTAAAGCAGGGAATGCCCTAATTCAAAAGTCCCGCCAAAACAGCCTGGGCCTCCTGCTTTATCGTCAAGAATTGTCGCAGGTCTTCCTGGGCTTTCTTGAGCTTCGCCTCGCGAGCCTTACGATCTGCGCGGTAGGCGGCGAGCTTCGCCTTGATGTCCCCCTTTGATGCATCATCCTTTTCCAGAAGATCGCGAAGTTCACTTGTTGGAGTCTTTTCAGTGGAGGAATCGCCGCCACGGCCTCTGCGACTGCCACCAAACATACTCATCATCCCGGAAGCGCCGGAGATGCGGTTGTCCATAACAGCCTGAACCTTGGGTTGGACCACCTTCCACTCGGCAACGGAAAAACCAAGGTTTTCACGGTATCGATCCATAATACGCTCCATGATTTGGGATCGATCCCATTGACCTCTTTCACCTCGATCACGATTTCCTCGATCACGATTGCGATCACGCTCCTGAGCTGAAATATCCACAGTAACACCGGCAAAAACCGCAGTTACCACCAACAGTGACAATGATTTAATTAACGTATTCATAAGCCTCTATATCCATTAAACACATCAAAACGGGTTTTAGTTACATATTATTTGGGGTAGATGGCGATAATTTGAACCGCCAAAGGATAGCAAAAGCCGGGGTTTATTGTAGAAAACATCTGGATCAAGAACACTTTTCCTAAAATGCAGTCACTTCGCCTTTACGGCTATCATGCTCTGATTTTTTATAGCTTGGCGTGGCCGTCAATAAGCCCCTGCAAACAAAATTACCGTTGAACCCAGTCCACATCGGCACGATCTTGTCAGCTAAGACATTGTGAGAGGTACAGCATTTCGCTATCGTTTGCCTGCTTTCAGGCTTATGAAACTTCTACTTATCACTACTGTCGCAGTCATGCCATTGATGGGATATGGGAGTCCAGCACAAGTATCCGAGGTAACTCCAGTGCCGCAGACCCTGATACAGAAACGCCAACAAGCCCAAGAAGCCAAGACTGAAGAGTTCGAAATCTCAATTCACAGAGCTGCTTGGGAAGGAGACATCAAAGCCATTGAACAACATTTGGCTGCCGGCAAAGATGTGGATGCGAAGGATGATTTGTATGGGGATACTCCTTTACTTTGGGCTGCTGGCTTTGGCCATAAGGGGGTCGTCGAAATGCTAATCACAAAAGGTGCGGATGTGAATGCGAAAGCTGATGGAGGATGGACCCCTTTGCATTACGCAACGGGTGGTAATGACATGGAAATCGTAGAACTACTAATCGATAAAGGTGCAGATATGAATACGAAAAATGCAAGGGATCAAATTACCCCGCTGCATTGGGCGGCTTGGCGAGGTCACAAGGAAGTCACTGAACTCCTCATCGCCAAAGGAGCAGTTGTAAACACGAAGAACAAGAGCGGAGGGACTCCTTTGCATAATGCCACCTGGAAAGGTCACAGGGAAATCGTAGAACTGCTAATCACCAAAGGTGCAGATGTGAATGCGAAGGATGTTAATGACGAAACTCCCCTTAATTGGGCCGAAGAAGGAAAACACAAAGAGATCACCGACCTCCTCCGCAAGCAAGGTGGCAAGACGAGTGAAGAATTGAAAGCTGCCGGCATATGAAACACCTACTACTCACAACAATCGCAGCCGTGCTGTTGGTGGCAAAAATTGGGAGAAAACTACATTTCTCATAAAGCGCCCCGGTGCCAGGAAAAGGGCTCTGTAATTCTTTCCTTTATCCACCCGCGGGAGCCAAGAAACCGGATTGTTTTTACTCCCTCAACTTAGCTTTAATTTGACCTACACTAACCGAAAAGTCTATAGTTTTCGCAGGAAAGCAGGTTCTACGATGGTCCATTGTTTCACGAAGAAACACATTCTATCCTTCAGCATTTTGCTGACCTTGCAAATTGGTGCGGCAGAGATCGATTTTGCCCGCGATATTCAGCCGATTTTTGCTGAGAATTGCACCACTTGTCATGGGCCGGATAAGCAAAAGGCCGGGCTGAATTTGACGGATGAAAAGAGTGTCCGGACTGAATTGAAATCCGGCAAACGCGCGGTAGTCCCTGGTAATCCGGATGGCAGCGAACTCACCTACCGTCTGACAACAGATGATGCCGATGATCTCATGCCTCCGCCTGATCACGGCAAGCGGTTGAAGCCGGATCAAATCGCACTGATTCGTCAATGGATCACCAAGGGCGCACCCTGGAGCCAGCACTGGTCCTATCGGCCCTTGAGCCAAGCCACCCCGCCGGAGGTGCAGGCCGGCACCTGGATCCGAAATGAAATTGACCGCTTTGTGCTCGCCAAGCTTGAAGCAGACAAACTGCAGCCATCACCGCGCGCTGACCGGTACACTCTCATCAAACGGCTCAGCTACGATCTCATCGGCCTGCCACCTACACCCGGGGAAGTGGAGGCTTTTGTGAACGACAAATCGTCCGAAGCCGGCAAGAAACTCGTAGGTCGACTGCTTGCCTCCCGGCACTTTGGCGAACGCTGGGGACGTCACTGGCTCGACAAAGCTCGCTATGCAGACAGCGACGGCTATGAGAAGGATAACCCACGCATGAACGCTTGGCGCTATCGCGATTGGGTCATCAACTCCATCAACGCCGATCTACCGTTCGACCAGTTCACTATCGAACAACTTGCCGGCGATCTCCTGCCAAATGCCACTGACCTGCAAAAGCTCGCCACCGCATTCAACCGCCAAACCCTCACCAACACCGAGGGCGGTACTGACCAAGAGCAATGGCGCATCGCCGCGGTGATGGACCGAGAGGAGACCTTGGGCTCGGTCTGGCTAGGACTCACTGTCGGCTGCGCGCGCTGCCACAATCACAAGTACGATCAGTTCACACAGAAGGAATATTATCAACTGTTCGCCTACTTCAACAACGGTGACGAATCCAGTACCAACATTCCGCGATCCCAACAGGCACTCGCCGACTTCGCGAAAGCCAAAAAGTCGCATGAATCCAAGGTGGAAGACCTAACGGCTAAAATTACAAAAAGAAATGCCACTTTAAAGAAGCAGCTTCCAATGTTGGAGAAATCATTACGCGATGAAATTGCCAACCGAAAAAGAGAACCTATAAAGTTTCACTCAATGGAACTTTTATCGGCCCGCACAGACGTGAGTGACAAGGTCAAGTTCACCGAAAAAGATGATGGCTCCCTGCTCGTCAGTGGTGAAAATCCCGCAATAGCCGAGTACGAGGTGAACTACAAAACCGGCCTGAAACGAATCAGCGGCATCCGGATTGAAGTCCTGCCTGATGAATCCCTTGCAGCAAATGGCCCTGGCCGTACGCCTCATGGCAACTTTGTGCTTAATGAGGTGCGTATATACGCCAACACCAATCCGGACTTCAGCAGCAAGACACTCCAACTGTTAAAACCCGGTAATGCAAAAGCCACACATTCCCAGAATGACTGGCCCGCGGAAAACGCCATCGACGGCAAGGGCGGCACCGGAAAGAACGGCACCGGCTGGGCCATAGCCAACGAATACGGAAAGCCAAACAGCCTCGATATAACCCTGGACGAACCGTTGGAAATCGAGACTGGTATTTACCTGCACATCGTGCTCGATCAGGAATACGGATCGCAGCACACCATCGGACGTTTTCGCATTACAGCCCGCACGGGACAAAGCCCCACAGACGGCATTCCAGAGAGCATTGTGAAACTGCTAGGAAATATTACTGACAAACGCACCCCACAAGAAACCGAGTCCCTCCTCAACTTTGTCCAAACGAGGGATCCGGAAGCCATCCGATTACAGGCAAATTTAAAAAAGCTCAACAGCAACGCCCCAAAACCACCGGTAATGAGTGTCCGGGTGATTTCCCAAAGAAAAAACAACCCAAGGACAACCCATATCTTACATCGCGGTGAATTTAAACAACCCCGTGAAAAGGTCTTTGCAGACACCATTGCCACCTTGCCAAAGATCAGTAACCGAGGCGAAGGAGACCGTCTCGATCTCGCCCGGTGGCTGGTGGACGGCCGAAATCCGATTGTGCCGCGTGTCATCGTAAATCAAATTTGGGCCAATCTGTTCGGTAAAGGCCTGGTACGCAGCATCAACGATTTCGGTGTGCGTGGCGATGCCCCCACCCATCCAGCTTTGCTCGATTGGTTAGCCGGTGAGTTTGTCCGTCGCAATTGGAGTCGCAAAGAGATGATCCGGCTGATCACCCAAAGCGCAACGTATCAGCAGGCCTCAATACACCGCCCGGAACTGGCGCACTCAGACCCCAACAATCATTTACTCCACCGCCAAAACCGTTTCCGTGTGGAAGCCGAGATCATACGCGATCTAACCCTTGGCGCCAGTGGTCAACTCTCCCGAAAAATCGGGGGTGAAAGCGTATATCCTCCACTACCACAAGGGGTAGCCCAACTGAGTTATGCCAATAATTTCAAATGGGCAGTCAGTAAAGGTGAAGACCGGTATCGTCGCGGTTTGTACACCTTTTTCAAACGCACATCACCACACCCAAATCTCATAACTTTTGATTGCCCTGACAGCAATGTCACCTGCGTGAAACGAAATATTTCCAATACCCCCATAGCCGCACTGGCCACACTGAATAATTCCGTGTTCACCGATGCGGCCAAGGCTATGGCTAAACGTCTTATAAAGGAACAAAACAGTGACGTGCAACGCATCACCATGGGATTCCAACTCTGTGCCGCCCGAAAGCCTTCAACAAAGGAAGTTACCTCATTTTTAACCCTGCTCAAGAAAGCCAAAGCGTTCTATCAAGGAAACGAAACCGAAGCCAAAGCCTTCAATGGTGACGCCGAGGCGAGTGCATGGGCAACACTCACCCGCATCTTCCTAAACCTAGATGAATTCATCACACGCGAATAAATTGCAGCTTCCGCTACAATCACAGCTTAAACAGACTCGCCGCGACTTTCTAGCCACCAGCGCCAGCGGCCTGGGCGGAGTGGCGCTTGCGTCACTACTCGCGGAAGACGGCTTACTGGCGAATGAATTCGCCAACCCGCTGGCGCCACGCAAACCTCATTTTGAGCCCCAAGCCAAGGCATGCATCAACATTTTTATGGCCGGCGCGCCATCCCACCTGGATCTGTTTGACCCCAAGCCAGAACTCAATAAACGAGATGGCCAATCACTACCCAAGGAAGTTTTAGACAAGGCGAGGTTTGCGTTCATAAAACCTGACACCGTTAAACTGATGGGCACCAAGCGGGTCTTCAAGCCTCACGGCCAATGCGGCATGGAATTCAGCGATTACCTTCCGCACCTCGGAACAGTAGCCGACGACTTGTTGATGGTCCGCTCCATGCACACAGATGAATTCAACCACCATCCAGGGCAACTACTCATGCAGTGCGGTGTCTCAAGGTTTGGTATGCCCTCAGCTGGTTCATGGATTAATTACGGTCTTGGAAACGGCTCAAATAACCTGCCAGGTTATGTGGTTCTCACCGCCGGACGCGGTTCCAGCGGAGGGGCAACGCTTTGGCAAAGTGGCTTTTTGCCAAGCACATATGCAGGGGTGCTTTTTCGGAGCAAAGGTGAACCGGTACTAAATCTGTCCAACCCCAAGGGACTGCCGCCCGAACTTCAACATGCAGGCTTGGAAACGCTTAATGCTGTAAACAAAGGGCGTTATGAAAAGATACAAGATCCTGAAATCGCAAGTCGTATTGCCAGCTATGAGTTGGCTAGCCGTATGCAAACAGCGGCGCCCGAGCTCATTGATCTGTCCAAGGAAAATGCCTCCACACTAAAAAACTACGGTGTGGACCGAAAAGATCCCGGCGGTGGCGGTCGCGGCAAACTCGGCAACACCCATCAAGATTTCGCACGCAACTGCCTACTCGCCCGACGCATGGTTGAGCGTGGTGTCCGGTTCATCAACATCATCTACGCATCCTGGGACCATCACAGTGGATTGGACAAAGAACTCAAATATAATGCCAGCGTTGTTGACCAACCCATCGCCGCACTCATCCGCGACTTGAAACAGCGCGGCCTGCTCGACAGCACCATGGTGCAATGGTCCTCGGAATTCGGGCGCACGCCGCTGGGTGAAAACCGCGGAGGCAACAAGAATGCCACCGGACGAGATCACCACCCTTTCTGCTTCTCAATGCTCATGGCGGGGGGCGGTTTTAAAGGCGGACACATCTACGGCAAAACGGATGAAATCGGCTGGAATGTGGCTGAAAATCCGGTTCATCCCAATGACCTGCACGCCACCATGCTTCACTGTTTTGGTATGGATCACGAAAAACTCACCTACCGCTTTCAAGGACGCGACTTCCGGTTGACCGACGTCGCCGGCAATGTGATCAAGGATTGGCTCGCTTGATTTCGAGTTTTCCAACCCACAGCCCTCCCCTACCGCTAAGCAGTTAACCTTAACAGGCATTAGCCATCGGGGTGTGGAATCATGTTTACACACCATGCCGACGGTGATTGATCCCTCTTTTCGCAGCCTCTACACTATCTCCGGATGGCTTCCAGAAAAACCAAGCCGGATAAGCCCCACCAGAAGGCTGAAAATAAAGCTGCTTCATGCCATGGGCAGAAGTTGAAAGTCTTGAGTTTCGCTGTTGCCATCATTGCCGTAGCGACGGTGACTTGGGCTCTTATCAAGGAAAAATCACCTTCTGTCTCCGAAAATACACCCGGAGCAAAACCCGAAACACCCGAAACGGGAAATG
This sequence comes from Pedosphaera sp., assembly GCA_022451065.1. Lineage (GTDB taxonomy): Bacteria > Verrucomicrobiota > Verrucomicrobiia > Limisphaerales > UBA1096 > UBA1096. Next base: position 14,824 of record JAKUOU010000056.1, read on the forward strand.
AAACGGCGCACTGGCAGCCTGAGGAACAGTCAAAAGCCTTTGCCCAGTATGCCGGTTCCAAGAGTTGCCGCGAGTGTCACCAGGCATCCTACGACCTCTGGTTGGGGTCGGATCACCAGTTGGCCGAGCGCCTTCCCGACCCGAAGATGGATCAGGAGGCATTCGACCCTCCACGAGAATTCAAGCATCCGTCGCTGACCTCCGACATCACTTCAGAGGAGGATCGTTTTCTGATCGCCACCTTGGGGTTGTCCGGTAAGAAGGAATCCTTCGAGGTTGAGCGTGTCATCGGCGAAACACCGCTCCGGCAATACCTGGTCAAGCTCCCCCGGGGGCGTTTGCAAGCGGTTGATCTCTCGCATGACCCCCACAAAAACGAGTGGTTCAACGTGTTTGGCGATGAGGATCGTCAAGCCGGTGAATGGGGGCACTGGACCGGGCGCGGCATGAACTGGAACACGCAGTGCGCCTCATGCCATAACACGCGTCTGCGAAAGAATTACGACGAGGCGACCGATTCCTATGACACAGCGATGGCGGAGATGAGCGTCGGCTGCGAGGCCTGTCACGGGCCGATGAAGGCGCACGTTGACTGGAGGAAGGAGTTCGCCGGGACCACCGAGAAAGACCCGACCTTGCGCAAGTTCGACAACACACAATGGCTCGCGGCCTGCGGCAAATGCCACTCGCGCCGTACGGAGTTGACGGGGGACTTCCAGCCAGGCGATCGGTATCTCGACCACTTCTCGCATGTCATTCCAGACGAGTCAGAAATCTATTATGCGGATGGCCAGGTGCGGGAGGAAAACTATGTCCTCACCTCTTTTCTCAGCAGCAAAATGCACCATGCCGGCGTCCGCTGCGTGGACTGCCACGAGCCGCATTCCGCCAAGATACTGCAACCGGGAAATGCGCTCTGCATGCGCTGCCACACGGGCACCTATCCCAACAGCCCAATAATTGATCCACCCACCCATACGCATCACAAGCTCAACGGTGAGGGGGGACAGTGTGTAAACTGTCACATGCCACAGACTGCCTATATGCAGCGTGATCTCAGACGCGACCACGGGTTCACCATTCCCGATCCGTTACTCACAAAGGAACACGGCATCCCCAATGCCTGCAACCGTTGCCACACGGATAAGGACACCGACTGGGCCATTGCAGCTGTCGAGAAGTGGTACGGGCCGCGCATGAACCGGCCATCGCGTAAACGCACGCAGTGGATCGCCAAGGCCAGGGAGGGCGCGGCTGGGTCACGTGAGAATCTCCTGCAATTGTTGAAGGAAGAAAAGACGCCGTTCTGGAAGGCTGTCGCCACTGAGTTGCTGTATCCGTGGGCGCTTGATCCCGAGGTGACAACCACACTCCTTGGCAACTTAAGCCATACCAATGCCCTACTTCGCGGCACGACGGCGCGTGCGATGGACCCGGTCGCACGTCGTGGCGAAACGCGGATCGACACCGCTCTTGGGAAACTGCTGGATGATCCCGTTCGCAAGGTGCGAGTGGACGCGGCATGGACCTTGCGAGACCGGGTCTCTCCCCAATCGAGAGCCGGGGAGGATTTACTACGCACGCTGAC
>JAKUOU010000056.1:16509-22269 GCA_022451065.1 Pedosphaera sp.
CAGGTATTTGCGGCACAGACCTGCATATTTACAAGTGGGACGATTGGGCAGATAAAACCATACCGGTGCCACTGGTGGTGGGACATGAGTTCGTGGGTGAAATCGTCGAGGTGGGCAGTGGCGTGCGGGATTTTTCCGTGGGCGAACTGGTGAGCGGCGAAGGCCATGTGGTGTGCGGGCATTGTCGCAACTGCATGGCCGGTCGGCGTCACTTGTGCAATGACACCGCGGGCATCGGTGTCACGCGGCCCGGAGCATTCGCCGAGTATATCAGCCTGCCACAGACCAACGTATGGGTACACAAGCCGGGCATCGACCTCGACGTTGCCTCCATCTTCGACCCGTTCGGCAACGCCACACACTCGACGCTGAGTTTCCCGGTGCTGGGCGAGGACGTGCTGGTGACCGGCGCTGGCCCAATCGGCATCATGTCCGCTGCCATTGCCCGGCACGCCGGGGCGCGGCACGTGGTCATCACAGACGTGAACAAATACCGGCTCGACTTGGCCAAGAGCATGGGTATCACGCGCGCGGTGAATGTCGCCAACGAATCGCTCGCTGACGTGCAGAAGGAACTCGGAATGGACGAAGGCTTCGACGTGGGCCTCGAGATGAGCGGCAGCCCGGACGCGTTCAATGAGATGCTCGCCAACATGTGCCACGGCGGCAAGATCGCGATGCTCGGCATCCCAAAGAAGGAAATGGCCATCGACTGGAACACAGTCGTTTTTAACATGCTCACCATCAAGGGAATCTACGGCCGCGAAATGTACGAGACATGGTACAAGATGACCGTGATGCTCGAGGGCGGCCTCGACATCGCACCGGTGATCACTCACCGGTTTAAGTTCGCCGATTTCCAGCAAGGATTCGAAACCGCCCTCAGCGGCGAAAGTGGCAAGGTGATTTTGGAATGGTAGAATGTACGGCAACCTAAAAACCCAACTGCAAACCGAGCTGGACGAAATCCGTGCGGCGGGCCTTTACAAGGGCGAGCGTGTCATCGACTCGCCGCAGGCCGCGCGCGTGGGCGTGGGACGCAAGGCGCCGGTACTGAACATGTGTGCCAACAACTACCTCGGCCTCGCAAACCATCCCGATGTCACCGCCGCCGCGCGCGATGCGCTCGACGAATGGGGCTACGGCCTAGCCAGCGTGAGGTTCATTTGCGGCACACAGAAAATCCACAAGCAACTCGAGGGCAAGCTCACCGAGTTCCTCGGCACAGAGGACACCATTCTTTACACATCCTGCTTTGATGCAAACGCCGGGTTATTCGAGACACTGCTTGGCCCCGAGGACGCCGTCATTTCCGATGAATTCAATCACGCCTCCATCATCGATGGAGTACGTCTCTGCAAGGCCAAGCGGTTCCGCTATAAAAACAACGACATGGCGGACCTCGCCGCGCAACTCGAGGCCGCCAATGGTTCGCGGCGAATTTTGATTGTCACCGACGGCGTCTTCTCGATGGACGGCTACCTCGCCAATCTCCCCGCCATCTGCGATCTCGCCGATGAACACGGCGCACTGGTTATGGTGGATGACTCCCACGCCGTAGGCTTCATGGGCGTGCACGGTCGCGGCACGCACGAGCATCACGGCGTGATGGGCCGCATCGATATTCTCACCGGCACGCTTGGCAAAGCTCTGGGCGGCGCCAGCGGCGGCTACACCAGCGGCCGCGCGGAAATCGTCGAAACCCTCCGCCAACGCTCGCGCCCGTATCTTTTTTCCAACACCGTCGCACCAAGCATCGTTTCCGGCTCCATCAAGGCCATCGACCTCCTAAACGCCTCCACGGAGCTGCGCGATCGCCTAGAGACGAACACCAAGTTTTTCCGTGATAAAATGGCCAACAGCGGTTTTCACATCCTCGAGGGCACACACCCCATCACCCCCATCATGCTAGGCGACGCCGCCCTCGCTAGCCGGTTTGCCGACACCATGCTCGATAAAGGCGTGTACGTCATCGGCTTTTCCTTCCCTGTTGTGCCCAAAGGCAAGGCACGCATTCGTACACAAATTTCTGCGGCGCACACGGAAGAAGATCTCGAGTTTGCCATCGCCAAGTTCTCTGAGGCTAAAAACGAGATGGGGATCTGAACAAAGTTGCTTCGTTCAGCGGCACTCCGTACGCTTGGCTGGCCGCAATAACTCTCGTCATGCAACGAATCACCCGGGATCAAGCTCGCAAGTTCGCCTTCGATTGGCGGGATGAACCACTCCTTTGCGTCCAGCCAGGCGAATCGTTTGAGATAGAAACATGGGACGCCGGATCCGGGTTTTTCAAGTCACCCGATGATAAGGCCATCCCGGCCAACCGTCCGGGCTTTGATCAATATCCGCCCATGGCCAACCCGATCGGCGGACCGGTTTATATCGAGGGCGCCGAGCGCGGCGACATATTACTGATCGACATCGAGGATATTGAGGTTGGTGATTATTCCTGGGTGGCCATTGGCCCCAAGCGTGGTCCACTCGGTGAATCCACCCGCTGGCCCGAACTCTCCGGCCAATATACAACCAAGATTTTCAAACACAGCCCCGGGCCTAGCGGCACAATGCGGGACGGCACGATGAAGTTTAACGACGAGATCACTTGGCCAATCACACCATTCATTGGGACGATTGGTGTCGCTCCAGAACGCGAAGTGACCACCAGTATTGACGGCCAAGGCCTATGGGGCGGCAACCTTGACATCCGCGACGTTGCCGTTGGTAACCGAATCCAGCTCCCGGTTTTTCATGAGGGTGCCCTGTTTTATCTCGGTGATGTCCACGCCAGCCAGGGCGACACCGAGTACACCGGCACCGCGGCCGAGACCTGCGCCACCGTCCGTGTGCGACTTGAGTTGGTGAAGCAAAAGCGTCTGCCCTTCATGCGCATCGAAAAGCCGGAGAGCATTGTTGCCGTCCATGCTGCCCGCCCTTTGGAGCTAGCAGTCGATTCGGCCACGCAAAATCTAATGGCTTGGCTGATTGATGAATATGGCATGTCACCAACCAATGCTTATTGCCTGGTGAGTACCTGCCCGGATTTCCGCATCAATGTCTACCAGATGGTCAACATGGGCAAACTAAGCTTCGTCGCCGGCGCGGAACTGCCCATAAAATACTTCGACACACGAAACCGGATCGATTGATCGATATGAATGTGTTTCCCCGCCCGAGGTGCCTATCTACTCCAGCAAACTGCAGACAATAATCAGGGAAAGGCGTGGCGGCGCTGCTCTGGATCCCAGTTCTCGATGTACTCAGCACTGTTGTCGCGCCTGGGATTAATCGTACGATCCGGATCGTCGTATGACTGCACGTGGCCATCGACAAATGTCACCGGCGCAGAGTTACTGTGCCGCAAGCTTGCCACACCCTCGTTGGCGCGGTTGATAAATGGCCACCACATCGTGAGCGACCAGTGACCGCCTGTTTTTTGTTCTGAGTCGGCCAAGTTGATGCATTCGGCCGGGCTCTTCACCGAGCCAAGCTTCACCTCATAACCACTGGGCAGGTATCCGCTTTTTTCACCCTGGCGCCCCGGCATCTGTCCGAGAAAGTAGGAGTTCTGCCCGTAGCCGATACTGTGCGCGTCGAATCGCCATTTGTCGTGCTGCTTGGATTGGTTTTTGAATTTGCCATGACGCAGATCAGGACAACGATACGCCTGGTCCGACGGCGCATAGCCGTAAATAAGCGTGAACCAGGTCTCCTCCCGCGCGTAGGACATGCCCTTGTTCAATTCAACCAATCTCTGAAACCCCTTGCTCGGCGGAACACTCAGAGCCCGGCGATGATACGGAAAGATGTCTTCATTATCGTCCATGTACATCGTGTTAGCTAAGCCAAGCTGGCGCAGGTGGCTACCGCACTTTGTCCGGAGAGCGATAGTCTTGCTCTTTGCCAGGGCCGGCAGGAGCATTGCGGCTAAAATGGCGATGATGGCAATCACCACCAGCAACTCGATAAGTGTAAACGCTAAAAGCGATGACTCAGTTTGTCGTTTTTTCATTTTTCCAGATAAACCAATTCTGTAACTAACTCGGATTCTAAGAGTTAAGGAATCTTTATAGAGTTCATAAATTGATGAAAAAATGCCAAGGTTGTTTTTTGAAAAACATCAATGCTGCCGCAACCCTTCGAGAGCAATCGTGGAGTGGTTCAGGGAATCTGTAAAGCCGGGAAAAGTCGCACGGGCCAATATACCTCGTCCGGCTAGCCAAGCGCTTCCTCTAACAACTGCCAACAGACCAGTTGCATGCGGGGAAAGTGGAATGGACCTTTCCACAGGTTGCCCTTGAGCGGGACGGAGACCCGACCGTCACGGTGTAGATAACCGTACCATTCTCCGTGCTCGGGATCGGCAAAATGTGCGTAGGCCCAGTCGTGTACCTGAGTGTGCCAACGGGAATATTTGTCGTCGCCGGTAAGTTGCCAGGCGAGCAGTGTCGCGATTATTGCCTCGTTGTGTGGCCACCAGAATTTCATATCGTGCCAGTACTCCTGCACCGGCTTGCCGTGCACATCGCGAAAATAAAATAGCCCACCGAACTCGGTGTCCCATCCCCTCGTCCACATCCAGTCGAGAATCTGGCACCCTGTTTGGATCAACTCCGGATCGTTGTCGCGCAACCTGGCCTCCCACAGGATGAACCATGCACACTCGATCGCGTGACCAGGGTTGAGCATGCGGCCATCAAAGTGGTCGATGATGGAGCCGTCTGGCGCCACCGATTCCATCACGCACTCGATGTCCGGCTTCATGAAATCACGACGAATTTCTTCGATCGCCGCATCAATATCCGCCGTGAGCGACTCGTCATCCAGATTGTACCGCAACTCCTGCGCGGTGGCCATTTGGATCATCGGCGCGCCGATGGCCTTGGCGGGGCGCGTAGAGGTGAACTTCGGTTCGGTCAGCGACGGATCAGAAAAGTGGCGCTTGGCCAAGCAGAACAGCTCTCGGGCTTTCTCCGCTTGGCCAAGCTTACCGGTCGCCTTGGCCAAGGCCGCATAGGCAATAGCACCAAATGTCTCGGTGAATACGTAACGGCGTTTGCGGATTGGAGCTCCCTCGCGCGTGACGTGAAACCACATTCGTCCGTCAGACTCAAAGCTATGTTGTGAAATAAAATCGATTCCATGCCCGGCCCATTTCAGCCACTCGGCCCGCGGCTCGACCGTGTTGTAAAGAGTCCCCAACAACCATGTGGCGCGGCACTGCTGCCACATGCCCTTGTCGGTATCTAGCAGCGAGCCATCACGGTCGCGTGCAAACATAAAGCCGCCATGGTCCTCATCCACGCAACGCGGCCACCAAAAAGGCAGCGTGTCGTCCAGCAGGCCGTCACGATACACGGCAAGCAAATCGCGCTGACGGGAAACATCCATTATTTGATAGCCCAATCAAAAAAACCCATCTCGTCCAAGTCCTTTCGAAGGTTCAGCAAGTTTTCTGTATTGATACGATCAATCGGTGGGCGTACTGGTCCACAGTCAACTCCAGCAAAGCTCATCGCTGCCTTGCAAGCGGCCATGAACCCGCTTTGATACATCCGCTTAATCATTTGGAGCGACCGGGCTTGGTCTGCCTTCGCGGATTCCATATCCCCGCGATTGAATGCATCGATAATACGACGGTAAAGAGGCGAAGCGAAATTATAGGTACTCCCCACTCCACCGACACAACCGAATCCCAACCCCTCAATAAGCCTTTCATCGGTGCCGAACAGCATGTCTGCTTTGAATGAAGTATTCACCATG
>JAKUOU010000057.1 GCA_022451065.1 Pedosphaera sp.
CGTGCTTAGTCAAGCCGGGCGACAGGAATTGGCCGTTGAAAAAACTCCCCGCATCGAGCGGCTTTGGCGGGAGCAGCACCGGATCCTTGGCTGCATTCGCCGACAACGGCTCAGCCCAGCGGCGATCCAGCAACTCGCCGATCAATTCACTTGCGACCGCGTTTCCGGCAGGCTTGGGGTGCGTGCCGCCGTATTCTGCCCACGTCAGTTTGCCGGTGGCGATCCGGTCTGCTACTTCGCGCGCGAGATAGATCGACGACACGTTGTAATGTCTAAGCACCTCCTCATGCGCCTCGAACGATGGCGGTACTGTCCCGGATTGAATCTGCTTGAGCATCTGCGGATTGACGAAGTGCGTCACCACAAGGTCACACATAGGTTGCCTGAGACGTGCCTGCCGGACGATGCCCTCCATCCCGAGGATGCAGCCGCGCCGCGAGTGCCGTGCGTCCTGATCGTCGTTCACCGCAAACTCGATAAACAGTAGGTCGATTCGGCCGCGGGCCAGGACATGGTCGCCGAGCCGGAACGCCCCCGTCTGGGAGTCGGTCGAGGAGATTCCGGCGTTGATGAATTCAAAGTTTGTCTTGGGGAACCGCGACCGCAGCCAGTTACTGACCATCGGCCGGTAGCCGTTCATCTGCGTGATCGACCCGCCGATGAACGCCACGCGCCCCGTCCGTTTTTGCTCAAACTGGATGCGTGCATTTTGAAGTCCGCCGCGCAGTTTCACGTTGCGGCCGGCTTCCTCACCGGCCACTTGGCCAAGCGCGAGCACAACAAAAAAAATGACGGCAAAAACACCGGTGTAAGTCAGTCGAAACATAAGGACGGCGACGCTATCCCCCCGCTTGGCCAAGCGCAACGCGCATTCCACTTTGGAGCCGCCTCGGCTTTCTGCTAACTTGGCCCAACGGAGTGGACAGGCAGCCGCACATCATGGTGCTCGGCGTTGGCGGGTTTGCACAGGCGGTGATGCAAATTCTCAGCGACGATGGCGCAGAAGTGTCGTGCGCGCTGACGCGGAACTATGCCCACGCCTCACCCGCCTTTGCCGGCCCGACGCACGATTTGGCCAACGCCGATTCGTTGGCTCTTCTTATTGAACACCAATTGGTTGACCTCGTTTTACCAATGTCGATCGATTGGGCCAAAGCCGATTGGGCCGATTCGCTGCTCAATAGCCGAGCAGCCGTTTTTTCGCCAACTGGCGACGCGATGCTAATTGAGCGTGACCGTGACTTTGCGCGGCAGCTTTGCCAGCGGTTCGGCGTGCCATTTCCGGCGGCGCATGTCGCGCACAACCGTCTCGACGCGCTCGAGTTTCTCGACCGCACGCCGCGCGCCTTTGTCATCAAAAACCCACTCTGCTCACCGAACAGCCCAGTGCACACGATCCTCTGCGAGACTCCCGGCGACACCCGNGCATGGCTCGAGCGCATCAATTATGCCGAGGGNGTGTTCCTGCAGGAATATCTCGGCAGCCGCGAGGCGGGTCACATCGCACTTGTGGCCAACGGCGAGGTGCACTCGCTCGTAACGAATCAGGAATACAAACGCGCTCANGCCGGCAACATGGGCATTGTCGCCGGCGCACCGATGGGGGGCTTGGCGCAGGCCGATCCCGTTGACCGATACGGCTTGGCCAAGGCGCTGTTGCATCCGCTAAAGCCGTGGTTTGCCGAGACCGGCTACACCGGGCCGATACAGGCGACCGGCATTTTTCGCGACGGCCAATGGCACGCGATCGAATACAATATCCGCCTCGGGATCACCGCCACGCCGATGATTTTACGCATGCTCGAAAACCCGGCGGCCACGCTAATGAGTCTGGCCAACGGCAAGTCGCCGGAAGTGCACTTCCGTGCCGGGCGCGAGTTCGGGGCGTCGATGACGCTGGCCGGTTACGGCTATCCGTTCGTGCAACTAGAGGGGCCAAGCGTGCCAATAACGCTCGACGGCGAGCCGACTTGCGACGTCTGGTGGAACGAGGTCGCGCCCAACGATGGAGGAGGTCTGCTCGCGACCGGCCACCGTGTCGCCGACGTGGTGGCGTTCGGCTCCGATCTGTCGGCGGCGCTCGCTCTTGCCAACGAAAATATCCGCAGAATCCGATGTCTCGGTAGCTATTTTCGGCCCGACATCGGCCAGAGCCTTTGGCCACCTGGCAATGAGTGAAACCATCGGACAATCGAATAATCGACCCACGCGTCCCGCGTGGCTGGAGGTGGACCTTGGACAACTGGCGGAGAACTTCCGGCTCATCCGCGCCGACGCGCCGGACGGCCTGGCCATTGGCTCCGTGGTGAAGGATGCAGCGTACGGCCACGGCGCGGTCGAGGTCGCCCGGGTGGCGCTTGGCCAGGGGGCGGCCTGCCTGCTTGTTAGCAACCTTGACGAGGCGGCCGAACTGCGCAACGCCGGCATCACCGCGCCGGTACTTCTGATGGGCGAGCGGATGGAATCGGAACTGCCGGCCTGCCTCGAGCTTGGCCTCACGCTGGCCATCGGCAACGCGCCGATCGCCGAGGCGGCGAGCCGCCTCGCTTCGTCGCTTGGCCAGGCTCTGTCGGTGCACGTGAAAATCGACACAGGCATGAGCCGCTACGGCGCGCGCTGGGATGCCTCGCTGGGCTTGGTCGAGAAAATAGCCTCGCTACCGGGGCTGCAACTCGACGGCATGTTCAGCCATTTCTCGATGTCGGATGAACTCGACAAGTCGTTCGCGCGCGAGCAGCTCGGTCGTCTCCGCGCTGCCTGCTCGGCTGTCGAGCAGGCCGGCTTGGCCGTCCGCTGTCGGCATCTTTGCAACTCCGGCGGCTTTCTCGATCTGCCGGAGGCGCACCTCGACATGGTGCGGATTGGCCTGTTGGCGCTCGGCGTGTTTCCGTCGCAGGTTTGCCGTCGCATCGACGGCATCGAGCCGGTCGGCACGCTGAAAACGCGGCTTGCTGTCGTCCGTGACATTCGCAAGGGCGACAACGTGGGCTACGGCTTGAGCTACCAGTCGCCGGGCGATCGGCGGCTTGGCGTGCTGCCGCTTGGCTACGGCGACGGCTACCCGCGCGTCCGCAACGAAGGCCATGTCCTGGTGCACGGCAAACGCGCCCCGATCATCGGCGCGAACGCGATGGACTCGACGATGGTGGACGTGACCGACATACCCGAGGCGGTCGCGTGGGACGAGGTCGTGCTGATGGGCCGGCAGGGTGATTGCGAAATCACAGCGCACGATCTCGCCGCATGGAAGGGCACCGTTTCGTATGAGGTGCTGGTTGGCTGGCGGAGTCGACTGCCGCGCATTCATCTCGGTGGCGAGACGGTGGACTAAATGGAACACCGGGCGGACATTGCAATCATCGGCGCTGGCTTCGGCGGGTCGCTGATGGCGATGGTGGCCAGGCGGCTTGGTCGCTCGGTGATGCTAATCGAGCGCGGCACGCATCCGCGTTTTGCCATCGGTGAGTCGACCACGCCGCTGGCCAATCTGTTGTTGCAGCAACTCGCCGAGGAATACGATCTTCCGCAACTTATGCCGTTCCGCCGTTGGGGTGAGTGGCAGCGCGAACACTCGGGAATAGGCTGCGGCCTCAAGCGCGGGTTTTCCTTTTTTTACCACACGCTTGGCCAGGCGTTCTGCGACGATGAGCAGCGCAGTCGTCAACTCCTCGTTGCCGCCAGCCCGCGCGATGAGGTCGCCGACACGCACTGGTTTCGCGCCGACTTCGACCACCACTTGGTCAACGAGGCGCAGCGGCTTGGCGTCGAATACTTCGACCAAACTGAGCTGACGAATTTCGACGAGCGGACGGACGGCGTGACAATGGCGGGACGGCGGAATGGCGAATCGGTACGGTTCCATGCCGGCTTCGTGATTGATGCCACTGGGCCATGCGGTTGGCTGCATCGCACGCTTGGCTTGGCCAAGCGCGAAATGCCGCTGATGCCGGCGGCTAGCGGATTGTTCGCACATTTCAACAACGTCGGCGCTTGGCCAAGTGCCGTCGGCGCGCCGTATCCGGTGGAGGATGCGGCGGTGCATCATGTGTTCGACGGTGGCTGGGTTTGGGTACTGAAATTCAACAACGGCATCACCAGCGCCGGGGTGGCAGCGACCCGGCAGCGAGCCGATGAACTGGGGTTGGCCAAGGGCGAAGTCGGCTGGCAACAGCTGTTGGCCAAGCTGCCGTCGTTGGCGAAACAGTTCACCGGCGCCGAGCTAGTGGGCGGATTTGTGTTCACGCCAGAGCTGTCGTTTTGCAGCGGGCAAATCACCGGCGCGCGCTGGGCGCTGTTGCCATCGTCGGCCGGATTTGTGGATCCGCTGTTGTCGAGCGGTTTCCCTCTGACGCTACTCGGTATCCAGCGCCTGGCCAAGCTGCTCGACGGCGGGATCGATCTGGCTGATTACGAGCGTCGAACACTGGCTGAGCTTGACCAAGTCTCACGGCTGGTCGGTGCGCTGTACGCGAGCATGGGCGACTTTGAGTTATTCACGGCACTTACTCAGATTTACTTCGCGGCGCTCAGTTACTCCGAGACGGCGCACCGCTTGGCCAAGCCGGAGTTGGCTGAGTCGTTTTTGCTGTGCGACCACCCGGAGTTCGGACCGGCGACTCGTGGGATTTGTGAGTCGGTCATCCGCTTGGCCGAGCGCACGGAAGTGCTGGCCAAGGTTCGAAAAACAATAGAGCCGTTCAACGTCGCCGGTTTGGCCGATCCAGCTAAGCGTAACTGGTATCCGGTCAATATCGACGACTTGTTCAGCGCGGCCGCAAAGCTGAATTCGAGTGAGCCGGAAATTCGAGAGATGCTTCTGCGGGAGCAGTTGTTATAGTTGCCGCCACGATGAGTTGGTTGATGGTGGCATTGGGCGGCGCGCTTGGCAGCGTGGGGCGTTACGGCATCGGGCTGGCGTTGGCGAGGTTTTCAGCTTTTCCGGTCGGCACGCTGCTGGCCAACGTGCTCGGCTCGCTGGTCATCGGCCTCTGCGTAGGGTTGTTCGATGCGGAGCAAAGAAGCCGGCCTACGGGGCTGTTTTTGATGGTCGGTTTCTGCGGCGGCTTCACGACATTCTCCGCCTTTAGTCTGCAGACGTTTGAGTTGCTGGAGCAGCAGGCCTGGATGAAGGCCGGCGGGAACGTGATCCTATCGGTTGCATTGTGCCTGCTCGGCACATGGCTCGGTTTCCTGCTCGGTCAATCACTCCGCAGAACTACCTGATCTAGTAATTTGTGTGAAGATTCGACGCCGGGCGCAGCCTGGTTTACCTTGCGGCCGCTTGGATGCCGAAGCGCACTGACATCAACACGGTTTTAATCATTGGCGCCGGCCCGATCATCATCGGGCAGGCCTGCGAATTTGACTACTCCGGCACGCAGGCGTGCAAGGCCCTCAAGGAGGAGGGCTACCGCGTCGTGCTCGTGAACTCCAACCCGGCCACCATCATGACTGACCCCGAGTTCGCCGACCGCACCTACATCGAGCCGATCAAGCCGGAATGCGTTGAGAAAATTATCCTTCGCGAGCAGGAAACGATCGAGCAGAGCGGCGCGGGCGGAAAACTCGTTCTGCTGCCGACGCTCGGCGGGCAGACGGCGCTGAACACCGCGATGGCGCTGCACCGCAGTGGTGTGCTCGAGCGGCTGGGCATCGAGATGATCGGCGCGAATGCCGAGGCGATCGAGCGAGGCGAGGACCGTCAGCTTTTCAAGGATGCCATGATCCGGATAGGCCTTGATGTGCCGGCCAGCGGCGTGGCGCACACACTCGAGGAGGCGGTGGAGATTGCCGATGTGATCGGACAATTCCCGCTCATCATCCGGCCGGCCTACACGCTTGGCGGCACCGGTGGCGGCATTGCGTACAACCGCGACGAGTTCGAGGAGATGATCAAGCACGGACTCGACCTGTCGCCGGTCACAGAGGTGCTCGTTGAGGAGTCGCTCCTCGGCTGGAAGGAATTCGAGATGGAGGTCATGCGCGACCGAGCCGACAACTGCGTCATCATATGCTCGATCGAGAACTTCGACCCGATGGGCGTGCACACCGGCGACTCGATCACCGTGGCCCCGACGCAGACCCTCACTGACAAGGAATATCAAATCATGCGCGACGCGTCGTTCGCGGTGATCCGCGAGATCGGCGTCGAGACCGGCGGCTCAAATATCCAGTTCGCGGTCAACCCGGAGAACGGGCGGTTGGTGATCATCGAGATGAATCCTCGAGTGTCGAGGTCGTCGGCGCTGGCCTCGAAGGCGACCGGGTTCCCGATCGCCAAGTTCGCGGCCAAGCTGGCGGTGGGCTACCTGCTCGAGGAGATTCGCAATGACATCACCCGAGAGACGCCGGCCTGCTTCGAGCCGACCATCGACTACGTCGTCGTGAAGGTACCCAGGTTCGCCTTCGAGAAATTTGCCTCCGCCGACCCGACGCTGAACACGCAGATGAAATCGGTTGGCGAGGCGATGGCCATCGGCCGCACATTCAAGGAGTCGCTTCAAAAGGCACTGCGCTCGCTCGAGATCGGTCGATTCGGTCTCGGCGGCGACGGCAAACCGTGGCGCATCGGCCAGGACGTTTACGGCGATCGTGACATCCTGCCGCGCGAGGTTATCACGCAAAAACTCAGCGTGCCGAATGCCGAGCGGGTGTTCTTCCTACGCCACGCGCTGCGCGCCGGCTTCACCATCGACGAGATATTTGACCTCACAAAAATCGACCGTTGGTTCCTGACCCAAATCAAGGAGATCGTTGACTTTGAGGAAGAGCTGGCCAAGTCCGCCTGAGCGCTTGGTCTTTAGAGGATTTTGATGAGGGCCTCGGCCATTTGGGAGGGGGTCTCGGCGACGCTGATTCCGGCGTCTTCCATCGCGGTGATCTTGGCTTCTGCGGTGCCTTTGCCCCCGCTGATAATCGCGCCGGCATGGCCCATTCGGCGGCCCGGAGGTGCCGTCGTTCCGGCAATGAATCCGGCGACCGGCTTCCTGCAGTTTTCCTTCACCCACGCAGCGGCTTCCTCCTCGGCGGAACCACCGATCTCTCCGATCATGATGATGCCGCGCGTGTCGGGGTCGTCGTTGAAGAGCTTGATGATATCGAGATGCGTGCTGCCGGGGACGGGGTCGCCGCCGATGCCGACACAGGTCGATTGGCCGAGATCGTTGCAGGTGAGTTGCCACACCGCCTCGTAGGTGAGCGTGCCGCTTCGGCTGACGACGCCGATGTCGCCCGGTTTGTGGATGTAGCCGGGGGCGATGCCAATGCGGCAGCCACCGTGGGAGTCTTTGCCGGTGCCGGGGGTGACGACGCCGGGACAATTCGGGCCGATGAGGCGTGTTTCGGATCCCGTGATCGCGGCTTTGACCTCAATCATGTCGCGAACCGGAATGCCTTCAGTGATGGCGACGACCAATTCGAGCCCGGCGTCAACCGCCTCGAGGACGGCGTCGGCGGCGAAGGGTGGCGGAACAAAAATCGCGGAGGCGGTCGCGCCGGTTTCTTTGACGGCCTCGGCCACGCCGTCGAAGATCGGCACCTGATCTTCAAATATCTGTCCGGCTTTTCCGGGGGTGACGCCGGCGACGATTTGCGAACCATACTCGAGGCTGAGCTGGGTGTGGCGGCCACCGAAGCTGCCGGTGATGCCCTGGACGAGGACCTTGGTGTCTGTCTTGACGAGAATTGCCATGTCGTGACGAAATCCGGGTTGCGGTTATGCGGCGGCCTCGGCGACGACTTTTTTCGCGGCCTCGGCCATGCTCTCAGCTGTAATAAGTGAAAGCCCAGAGTTGGCCAGTGTGCTGTCTCCGGCTTTGACATTATTGCCCTCGAGTCGGACGACCAACGGGAGGGTGAGCTGGGTTTCCTGCACGGCAGCGACTACGCCTTCGGCGATGGTGTTACAGTTCATGATGCCGCCGAATATGTTGACGAGGATTGCTTTGACGTTGGGATCCTTGAGGATGATCTGGAACGCAGCCGTCACTTGCTCAGTCGATGCGCTGCCGCCGACGTCGAGGAAGTTTGCCGGCTCACCGCCGTAGTGCTTGATGGCGTCCATGGTGGCCATGGCCAAGCCGGCACCGTTGACGAGGCAGGCGACATTGCCGTCAAGCTTGATGTAGTTCAGGTCGAACTTGCTGGCTTCGACCTCGAGTTCGGCTTCCTCGTTGAGGTCGCGCATTTCGGCGATATCCTTGTGGCGGTGCAGCGAGTTGCCGTCGATGGAAATCTTGGCATCAACTGCGGCGATCTTTTGGGAGCCATCCGGGCTTTCGACGATGCAGAGCGGGTTGATCTCGACCATTGAGGCGTCGCACTCCCACCACGTTCTGTATACACCGGTGATAAGCTTGGCCCCGGAATGGATAAGCTTGCCGCTCAGGCCGAGCGCCTTGGCCAAATTACGGGCCTGGTATGGTTGCAGGCCGAGCAGGGGATCGACCTGCAGCTTGACGATGGCGTCGGGGTTGGTCTCGGCGACTTCCTCGATATCGACGCCGCCCTCGCTGCTGGCCATAATGAGTGGCTGGGAGGTTTCGCGGTCAAGCAGCACGGCGAGATAAAACTCCTCGATGATCTTCTCGCCGCTGGCAACGAGCAGGGTATGGACCTGGCGACCGGCTTCGCCGGTCTGCTTGGTGACGATGGTATTGCCGAGCATGGCCTTGGCCTTTTCATGGACGTCATCGGCCGACTTGCAGAGGTGCACGCCGCCCTTGAAGCCGTCCTTGAACACGCCCTTGCCCCGACCGCCGGAATGAATCTGGATCTTGAGTACGACCATGTCGTGGCCCTCGGCGAAGAGACCCTCGGCGATAGTGCGTGCCTCTTCGGCAGTGGTACAGTGTTGGCCTCCGGGGACTTCGACCCCGTGGCGGGCGAGCAGTTGTTTAGCTTGGTATTCGTGAAGATTCATTTCTCCCAGTCGCCGAAACGGCGGGCGGTATGGTTACTGCCAAGCGATTGGGGAATCAAGCGGATTGGTTTTTAAGATAGATACTTAAGAAATGAGAGATACTTAAAATAAAAATTTGCATAATTATAGGATCATGCTACTTTTCTAGAGTGCGTTGGGAATTTGAGCACCCGCATCCTAGTATAAAACTGAGCAATGAGCAAAAAAAAAGAGATCGCAAGTGAAGAATGGGATTTTTCCGTTTTGGAAAAAGCACCCCGAACCGTGATTCATCGTGCCCTGCAATGGGAGTTGGATCGTGAACTTGGAAGTGGCAGGGAGCCTTTCCTGAAATCCGCCGAGTGTCGCCGAGCCTTGGCTGCCGGCAAGGGGCAGGGTAGCGCCTCGGGCGTTGTCGAACTGGGCAGGGCCGGTGATAAAACCATGCCGTTTGAGGAGACGCACAACTTCCGCATCGACTGGTCCCAACCGCGTGAGGAGCTGACTAACCAGTTTGCCCAATGGCTGGACTCGCAGGAGAAAAACGGCCGGCTCGTGAGGAAGCCGGTGCTGGGCAAGCCAAGGCAGCCACTGACGATGCTGCGCAAGATGTCGATCGTCCGGCTGAAGGCCAACGGCTATTCGCTGCGAACCGCCACCGCGAAATTCAGCGATAAAAAACGTTACGTGCAAGGCTTACACAAGATCAACTGGACCACGGCATCGCGCGAAGTGGGGAATGCGCTGACGCGCCGCCGCAGCAACCTTAGGTCCATTGAACGGACCACGGGGGGGAAGAACTGGAGGACCAGCGTTTACCGGGGCGCATAGGCTCCCGGTCATAAAGAATGTCTGACATCCGCCGTGGGAACCTCCCCGGCGGATGTTTTTCTGGCCGTCATCACCCAGCCAAGGCAGAGGCGGTGAACTGGTTTGAAAAGGTTAGCCACTGAGCAGGCGTGGTTCACCGCGAGGCTCACCAGAGAGGTATAAATTTTTTCCGGCAACCGCCGGCCGAGGTTGCCGACTTGGGTGTCGAGAAACATTTGCGCCATGGTCGTCCAGTTGTTGCCCCGGGGAATCTCGTCGAGAATTTCGAAGTCCGCCTCCTCCAGCAGATGCTGCAGGCCGTGTAGCGTGTAGCGGTAATAATCGTGTGGCTCCTCGTGCAGCGGCCACGTCATCGGGGCGGAGAGAATCAGAATGCCATTCGGCTTGAGGATGCGGGCCATTTCCCGGATGACGATCTCCGGCTGCCGAACGTGCTCGAGCACCTGAGTGCTGACGATCGTGTCGAACGTCCCCTCGGGGAACGGCAGTACCATGCTGTCCGAGAAAAAATCGGCACGGGTCGAGCCGCCGTAAGAGCCCTCCATTGTCACGGGCCAATCGGTGCCGTAGTAGCGGCTGTCGCGCTGTGTCAACAGGCTTTCGTACGGCTTCATACCGCAGCCGACATCGAGCAGTAGCCCCGGTTTCACGCGATGGTGCAACTCCCTGATCGCCTGCACGATACTGATCCGCTCTAGGTAGTGCGGCCGGCGCTTTGAGGGTTGTAGAAACTCCCGCTCCACGGCGGCGGCAGTGTCCTTTGATCGGTCATTCATTACGTCGGATGCAGCCGTTTGGCCAAAGGCGCGTCATTAGACCAAAGGGCAGCCGGTCAGAAAAGTAAAACGGTCGTTTGGCCAAGCGCTCGGCCGATACCCGCGGCTCGTCGGCGATGCGTGAGACAAATTCGTCGAACGTTCTGAAGTACTCAACCTCGCTGTGGCGATTGGTGAGTGAGCGAGCTTCAGCTCGCGCCTGGCTAATCGCGGATTCGGGCTTGGCCTGGATCGATTTGAGCTTGGCCGCTGCCTGTCCAAAGTCGAAGGCTTCCCAGACAAACTCGTCGCCGAGCTCGGCCGAATACTCGTCGCCTCCGCTACCAATTGCCGGGCAAATCGGCAGCACCCCGGCGCTGAACGCCTCGAGCATCGAGATGGGCAAGCCCTCGTAGTCACTGACGCTCGTGATAAAGTCCCACCTGCGCAACACCGCCCAGTACTCGTCGCCCGACTTGCGGCCGTGAAATACCGTGCGGTTGCTTGGCAACTGTTGCTTGAGCCAGGCTTGCCTCGGGCCGTCGCCGAGCAACTCGAAACGAAAGTCGATGCCGGCCGACTCGAGTGCCTTAGCTAAACCGGGTAAACGTTCGACCCGTTTTTGCTCCGTCTGCATCCGGCCCACCCAACCGATCACCACCGTGCGTCCGGTCAGGGGCGCACGTTCCGGCATCGCCGTCAGGCCATCGACCGGGTAGGGGATCAACTTGACGCGGTTCGACTTGGTCAAGTCCGGCAGGCAATCGGACACCAGTTCGACCAGCGCGTTGCTCACGCACAACACGCCGTCGAGCAGGCCGCGCTGGGTCTCGAGGAACGGTCGCAGCCCAGTCCAGTCCGAGTGCAGCAGGCCGACCCGCCGCTCGGCCGGCATAAGGTCTGCGAGGAATTGTAGGCCCCACATGTTATGACAGATTGCCACCGAGTCGGTGAAACGGCTGGAGTGGTTCGCGAACCGGGTACGCATCGAGCTGATGGAGTGGCCACCGCCGAAGCCAAGCCCGTTGACATTGGGTTCGTCGAAATCGTCCGACTCAAATGCGAACAGAAAAGAGGGTTCGTGGCCCCGTTTGGCATCCGCGGCATGATGCCTCTTGATGATTGACTGCACCCCGCCCAAGGTTCGGTAGTAGGTAAAGAAGTGAGAAAGGCGCATTTCGGGGCCAAGCGTTTGGCTTGGGCTGCGGATGGTTGGGGCGCAGCGGGGGGTGAGTCAACCGAAACCGCCGGAAACGGAGGAAATAGCTGGATTAATTGGGATTTAGGCAAAAAATGTCCCAAACACTTTTTTTGAAAAAGTAATGACAATGTATTGACAATGTATGTGCGAGTCGTATTTTCCGGTCAGCGAGGATGGATTTCGACTGGATAGACATGCCGTTTGAGTGGGAAGGGTTGGCCCCGAAGGATGTGGAGGAGTCCTTTGAGGATCCGTTTTCGTGCAAGTTGTTGCCCGACTCACCCCGCTACGCCGGTGAGTCACGATATTTCAACCTTGGCATGGCGGCGTCTGGTTATGGAATTTTCAGCGTTTACCGAACAAACGGCAAACAGATTCGCGTGGTGATGGCTCGGGGTTTCACGGAGGATGAAACCTTTTTCTATCAGCGAAAGATGAACCAAAAGGTCGGATAAGCCATGAGGCGACGCATGAAAAATGACCGGAATGAACCAGATCAGCGATTGGGAAGAAGTGCCGCAGTTCGACGGAGAAGCTGCGGAAGCCACCTACTGGGCGAGCACTGGAGTTGCGCCCCGGTTGATGGAACTGGCGCTAGCGCAAAGTGGGGAGGGGATCGAGTCGGTCACCATCTCGTTGCGGATGGATCCGCGGATGCTGTCCAAGATCAAGCGTCTGGCAAGGTCGCGGTACTTGGGCTACCAAAGCATGATCAAGCAGTGGATGAGCGAACGATTGGAACAGGAGACAAAGGATCAATGACACAGTTGAAGAGGAAGAGCGGTGGTTGGCACGGGTTCACACTGATTGAGTTGCTGGTGGTCATTGTCATCATCGGCATTCTAGCATCACTGGTGGTGGGCTTAAGCGGCACGGCAAGTCGCAAGATGCGCGAGTCGCGTACCCGAGCAGAGTTGGTGGCGATTGAAACCGCCATCGAGGCGTACAAGTCCAATTTCGGCCACTACCCGCCGTGCAACCCAAAAAACCCGGCGCTTAACTCGCTGTATTACGAGCTGACAGGCTGCCTTTACAGTCCCGGAAGGAAAACCTTTCGCGATCCGATGTCCGGAGTCGTCATGAACGTACAGACGATCAAGGAGCACTTCGGGGTGGAGGGCTTCATCAATACCGCGAGGACAGACAAGGAGTTAAAACAGTTTTATGAGCCAAATCCGAAAACCGTCAGGCATATCAGCGAGGAACACGACGACGACGACGAGGGGCATGGCCACGAAATACACCACGCCGATGAAGTGCACATCCTTTGTGCGCCGGTGCCGTGGCCGCTTGAACGCGACGATCAGCCTGTCCGGCACCACGGCAAAGTGGCGAAGGGCGTGAACCCTTGGCGTTATGTGGTTGGCCAGCCGGTGGTGAACAACATCGGCAAGTTTGACCTGTGGGCAGAGATCGTCGTGGGCGACGAGGTGCTAGTTATCAGTAACTGGCGTCAGGACACATTCTCCCGAGATCAGCTTTCGAGATACTACAAACAAAAAAAACGCTGACCTGATTTGAACAACAATCGAAACATGAAAACGAAGACAACGAATCTTGATATCGTAAAGGGTGAACGCTTGCCCAAGCACGGTTTCACCCTCGTGGAATTGCTGGTGGTGATCGGTATCATCTCCATCCTGGCAGCGATGATCCTGCCGGCGCTGGGCAAGGCCAAGGACTCGGCCAATAAGGGGAAGGCCAGGAGTGAGATGCAGAATATCTCCGGGGCGGTGCGTGCCTACGAGGCGGAGTACAGCCGTTTCCCGATCCCGTCGCAGATCACGGATCAATTGAAAACCCCGGATTACACCTTCGGCACCATGCACATGAGCGGCAACTCGGCCAGGCTCCTGACCAATGCCAAGGGGGAAGCACTGCCTAAGATCGCCACACCGGGCCGGGTGCAGGTGAGCAATGCCGAGGTAGTGGCAATCCTGCGGGCGCAGGAAAGATTCCGCAACGGTCGTCCGACCTCGAACCGGCAACACCGGATGAACCCGAAGAAGGTTAATTTTCTCAATGCCAGGGATGTGACCTCTGCGACGCAGAGCGGGGTGGGTACCGACGGGGTGTTTCGCGACCCGTGGGGTAGCCCATACATTGTCACAGTCGATGCAAATTATGACGGCAAAACGATCGATGCCTTTTATGGTCAGGGCAGTGTGTCAGCGCTGCCAAGGGCGAACAATAATGAAGGTTTAAACGGATTGACCAAGGTAAAAGGTGGTTATCAAGCCAACTCACCCGTGCTGGTCTGGTCCCTCGGCCCCGACGGGTTGGCCAGCGCGAGTGAGAAGGCGAACCAGGGGGTCAACAAGGACAATATCCTGAGTTGGCAGTAGCTCCGGCCAAGCAGGGGCAGCGAGATGAATGATTCACGTACCAACCGGTGGAGGTCCACCACGACAGGCCAAGCGCGGCGGGCTGGCCTGGGTGCGTTTACGCTGCTCGAGTTGCTGGTGGTCGTCGGGATCATTGCCGTGCTGACGAGTATCACACTCCCGGCGATGAAGGGGCTGGGTCGCAGTGCCACCAGCAAGGGTGCGACGCGGCAGTTGATGGAGGACCTGAGGTACGCTCGGCAGATCGCACTTCGCAACCGCTCGACCGTGTACGTCGTCTTCACCCCCACCAATATCTGGGACATCATCAAGAATGTGGACCGCGAAATGTTGCCGCCGCGCAAGAAGGATCCCCGTCTGCTCTCGCTCACCAACATGCTGGAGAAGCAGTTTAGCGGTTATGCCGTCATGTCGATGCGCTCGGTCGGCGACCAGCCCGGTCAGAGCCATCCCAATTATCTTACCGAGTGGAAAAAATTACCCGATGGTATGCTGATTGCCCCATATAAGTTCATGGCATGGCGCAAGGGGGTGAATGAATACAAGCGGGGCGACGAGTACAGCGATGGGTTTCTCAGGGATCATTTCTTCGGGCATTCACCTCAGCCGCCATTGGTTCCCTTTCCACTTGCTGATAGCAGTCCGGCTCGGTTGCCGCATGTGGCTTTCAATTCAAGGGGGCAACTGGTCAAGCGTGACGGCTTTGGGAAGCTTGTGCCGGCTGGTCGCGACGAGATTATACCGTTGGTCGAGGGCAGTATATTTCATGAGCGGGATCGTTTTGGTAACTATCGGCCCACCAGGCCGGATGTTTTGGCCACCGGCGGATTCAGTGAGGTGGCTCAACGCTGGTATCACACGAGGATTCGTGTGAACCACATCACGGGTCGTGCCATGGTGGAGACTGATCCCTTCTTGGAGGTGGGCAACATAGAATGAAACTGTTGAAAAACAACGCGGCACATCTCCGGGGCCGGGACGGTTTCACCATGATCGAGTTGGCGATTTGCCTGGGCATCATTGCCTTTGCGCTGGTCGCCATCATTGGTGTGCTCCCGGTCGGTATCAACGTCCAGAAGGACAACCGCGAGGAGACGGTGATCAATCAGGACGGCATGTTCTGGATGGAGGCGATCCGCAGCGGTTCCACCGGGATGAACGATCTGACCAACCACGTCGTATTCATTGAGATCGATCCCGCTCAAGGCTCCAATCAAAAAGTTTATCGCTGGGAACCTTTGGCTGCCAAGCCAGGTGACGGCCATATGGAGCTTCCCAGGGGTGTGCAGGGAGCGGCGATCATTGGCTTACTAAGTATGCCGGCTCAGGCCGATTTGGTTGGTCCTGTAACAGTCAGAAATTGGCCTCAGATTAACAACGAGTCACGCATCTACAACCGTGTTCAGGCCAAGGTCCGAGCGATTAGTGGTAGCGCTGTGGACAAGGGTGAGGCTGCACGTGAGATGGCTTTTTCCTATCGACTGACTTCAGAGGTAAGGCCGATCCGCACGATGGGGGACTGGGGGAACCTATCCGGCAACAAGCTTGCCGTGGATGCCAACCGGTTCCGCAAGCTCAACTTTTACGAGATTAAGCTAACTTTTCAGTGGCCTGAATATAGGTTTGGTCACGAGGAACGTCCAGGCCCCAACAAAAAGGTATTCCGTACTGTGGTTGCCGGCCGACTGGTTAACCGCAACTTGAACCTCCTCAACTCGCTGGACCTGACGACAGGCCAGTTTCAGGAGGACATCACCTCACCGTTTTTCTTTTTTGAGCCGAACAGGTTCAGCGTGCCCAAGGTGGTTGCAGGTAAATGAGAAGCAGACATGACAACGCCCGATTGCGGGCCATGCCAGACCAGGCGTTCACCATCCTGGAACTGCTGGTGGCTGTGTCGGTGATGACTCTCGTTATCTATGTGCTTTATGCGTTGTTCAACCAGACGCAGATGGCCCTGAGAAAGAACGCTTCCCAGGTGGACGTTAATGAGGGCGGTCGCGCAGCGATGGAGATGATCGTCCGCGAGTTATCGCAGATGGAGGTCAGTGGCTACCCGGCCATTACCGACGAGCAGACCCTTCTAACCTATTCCGGCAGCAAGAGTTTCCTTTCACGCATCACGCCGGGAAATAAGGCGTTGTTGCTGGCCTACCAATCGGATGCCTTGACGCCTGAAGGCGATGAAGAGGATTGGGAGCAGGGGGTCCGGACGAACATCCTGCAGGATTTCACTTTTAGCAGCCGCGGCGATTCCGGCTTTCTTGTGACCAGCTACCGGGTGATCCACGTGACTAACGGCGTCGGGACTCTTGCCCGGTACCGAACCAATGGCACGCTGCGCGTCACCGAGCCTGGCCAGGTGCAGTTCAACAAGACCAAACTTTTCAATCGAAATTTCTTTGATCCCATCGTCAACGCCTCTTCCGAAGAAGCAGACTATGCGTTCGAGCCGATCACCGACGGGGTAATCCATCTGCGCATATCGCCGTATGACCAGTTTGGGCGTCCGCTTGGCCACGGCAGCATGTATTACGATCCGCTTGGCCTGAACCTCGAGCGCCGCGGCACGACCGGCCAGGCACTGTTCCCGGTTGCCACCACCCGCCCGGTGGACGGGACGCTGGTGCAGGATCGCGGCGCCCAAAGCCAAGTCCAGTTTTATGGGGCGTTGCCGGGTTATTTTGACGTGGAAATGGCGGTTGTGGAACCTCAGATACTCAAGCAGATGCGGGCGCTGCCCCCTGCGTTTCAGGCCGACTTTCTTGGTCGACAGATCGGCAAGGTGACCCTCTTCAGGCAGCGGGTTCCCATCAGAGACATGAAGTGAATCGTTTAAGGACACAACAAGGCGCGGCGCTGGTTATTACCCTGATCATGTTGGGGATGGTGACCTCCATGACAGTGGTGTTCCTCAGCATCAGCCAGCGGGAGCGCGCCTCCGTGACGGTGGTCTCCGATCAGGTCAGCGCCAAGCTCATGGCCGAGACCGCCACCGCCAGCGCATTGTCGGAGGTGGTCGGTCAGATGGTTGTCGCGCAGGATCCGCTAGCCTACGACTTGTCGGTCTCGACCAACTATCTGAACCGGTTCGGGTTTGTGCCTGGCAGCGTCTCGCCGACGAATGTCAGCTATGTGTACCCGAACGGTCGGGCGCTGGCCCCGGATGACCTGTTGATCAATTTGGCCAACCTGCACGAGCTAGCGCGGCCGCCGGTGTTCGTGGACACCAATGCGCTGGGCTGGCGGCCCAACCGATACGTTCCCTCTAAGGAATTCCGCTTCTACCTCGACCTGAACCGCAACCGGGCTTACGAGCCGAGCGGGTTGCAGGTGGTAACCAACTGGCAGGGCCGTCCGGTGCCGGCCCCCAGCGGTCAGTTTGCGACCGATTACTTTATCGGCGACCCAGAGTGGATCGGCCAGTTGGAAAATCCGGCTTTCGCGCATAGCCCTAGCAACCGCTTCATAGGGCGCTACGCCTACATGATTCTGCCGACCGGTCGCTCGCTCGACATCAACCACATTCACAATCAGGCGCGTGAGCCGATGAACCCAAGGCTCGACAACCCCACAGGCCGGGGCAACCAGTACCTCTACATGCGCAACCAGGGGGTCGGATCGTGGGAGTTGAACATGGCCGGCTTCCTGCGGGAGTTGAACCCGATCCAGTGGCGATACTACTACGACTGGATTTTCCGTCCCATCAATGCCAGGGGACTTGACCTGCCCCGGGCCGAGTATTGGGCCTTCTCGGATGCGCGCGACATCATGATGCATCGCTACTACGGTTCTCGCCGCAACCTCGCCGGTATGATCCCCGCTCTTGGTTTGCCGCCAAGCGAGGCACCAAGGTTGGGGTACAATCTCATTGACGACTATTCGGACGGGCCGCTGGTCTTGAACTCTACTCCGACTCTGGACAGTGAGGATGGGCTGCGGGTTGATCCGGTCATCGCCCCTTGGCCAGGCGCTGAGAATCCGCGCCGCTTCACTGATGTGCAGCAGTTGCTGACCTTTCAGCCTTACTCCGAGAGGCCAGAGCGTGCGAACAACTTTGTGTCGCGCCTTCGCCAGGCGATGAACGCTGAGCCAAAGTCAATTACTGTTCGCAAGCGGCTTGACTCCTACGACCGCCGTACCTACTACCGGCTCCTCAGCCAGATGGGCGTGGATTCCGAGCCGGCATTGCGCGGCAAGCTGAACATCAATCACGCCAACGACTGGTTCACGGGACACAACACGCAGACCAACTGGACCGCCGACAAGTTCATAAACCGCGCCGCCCACGCGATGCTCCGGGCCAGCGTGGTATCACGCTCGGTGACCAACCCTGTGACCGGTAACATTTACACGGCCGGGTTCATCGGCGGCAAGGTGGTGAATCCGGACATCGGCATTAGTGGTGACGGTAGTAATTGGCTGCAGCACCCGTTCTTTCCGGTTGGTCAAAATCAGGCATTGTTCAACCCGACCAATGGCGTTTCGAGTGGTATCCAACTTTTCCCAGTGAATGCCTACACGCCGGAGGTGCACCGGTTACTGCAGGTTGCGGCGAATATTTATGACGCGACTACGAACCACCTTGTTTATCCCCATCCGCCTACCGTCATGCGTCCGGTCTTTCGCAAGTACGCCAACCCGGGCAGTGACGCCGGAGTTTACATCTCCCGCTACACGGAGGTGACCAACGACTGGAGGAGGCTGCGCTATCAGAGTTTTCGGGATTTGCCCAATGTGGTGCTCAACACACAGTTTGCGTACGACACCGACCTGCACATCAATATTCACGGCGTGCCGTGGATTGTCGGTGCGAAGAAGGGCCTGCCCAACTTCAACGAGTACTCGGTTGAATCGATTGTGCAGGTGTCCCGCCGGCTCGAGGTCAACAAGGGCGCCCCGGCCAACATCAGCCCTGCTATGAGCCGCAACTGGCGCACCAACCAGATGTACAACCTTGGTATCACCAACATCTTCGGCATTGAGGCCTGGAACTCCTACACCAATGCCTATCCGCGTCCGTTAAGCATGTTCGTGCAGCACCAATACCAGATTGGCCTGTGGGATCACAGTGCCACAAACAAGTCCGGCATTGCATTGCCAAGGTTGCTCACCAATCTGGTCACAAGACGTAACTTTTCGAGAACTGATATCGATCCTACAGACTTTGGGGGTGGAGAATTCGAGATACCGCTTCTCGAAAAAGCGATCACCATCACCAACTCCATTTACAGTACTGGTCAAAAACGGTTTTATCCTGCCAATCGTGCCTTCACCAACGTGTTCGAATCCGGTTTTACCGTGCCAGACTGGAAACTGCACATCACCAACCGTGTCCATTATTTCCTGGTTGATTCACCCGAGAATCCCAGGTTGAGCCGTGTGATCGATGTGGTGAATATCGACAATCTGGTCACCTCGATGGATATCACGCAGTTAACCACCGGGCAGGCAAGTGCCGCGTCGAGTTTGTTCGGGAGTGGTAGTTTGTCTGAAGGCGCTTTTTGGGACACTAACCGGGTCGATGCCAGCGAGGGCAACCGCAGTCCGACCTTTGGTGTCATCAACCAGATACAGGTGGCTCGTGGCCAGAAACCGGTGAGCACAGCCTTCTGGCGCAGCTACAACAACGACCCCTATACTGGCCGGAACAAGGAGAAGGCCATTCAGGATTTCGATGATTTTCTCCGCGGCCAAAATCGTCCGCTCCGTCCGTCCGACCTCATCCGCAAGCAGGCACCGTTCACGCCGGTTCGGAAGATTTACAAGCGAGCCTCATGGCAGGCCAATGACCCACTCGTCCACTACACCGTCAACGACCTGACAGACCCGGTCATCACCGACCGTTTCAGCACCAACAACGTGGTCTATCTACGGCCGCCCAACTCGCCGTTGCCCAGAAATAATCTTGGGCTGATCAACGAACGATACCGGCCATGGGGTGGTGGTGGGCAGTTGGCCGATGTCAACGCCTACAATTTTTACGCCAAGGATCCACTCATCACAGCCAGCGACGCATGGCAGTTCCCCACCAACAAGTTTCCCAGCATCGGTTGGCTGGGCCGGGTACACCGGGGAACGTCGTGGCAGACGATGTATCTCAAGTCCGGCGTTTCGTCGCTCACAAACTGGTGGGCGTGGTCCGGTAGCTTTGGCGTGCACAACCTGATGAAGAGCTCCGACCGGGACCGGGACGGTATGCCTGATTACTGGGAAGTTAATTACGGCTTGAATCCGCAAAAGCCCGACGCTTACTACGACCCTGATGTTGATGGACTGGTCAATCTCCAGGAGTACCGCGCCGGCACGCATCCACTTCTGGCGTCGTCGCTGATTGGGTTGAACACTACCCACCCGACCAATGACTGGAGGTTGCTTCAACTCTTCACCACCGCACCCAATGCTGATGCCGCCAGCGGTCTGCTCTCGGTCAACCAGACCAACGCCGCCGCATGGTCTGCGGTGTTCAGTGGTTTGACTGTTTTGTCCAACTCCTTGCCGGACAGCCCGACACTTGGCGCGTTTGTGGCCCAGGCAGGTACGGCGGAGGAGCCACACCTCATTCAACCGACTTCGCCGCAACTGGACTGGATCCTCAACGGCACGCATGGACTGCCAACCATGTGGATCAATGGCCGATCCAATGTCATTTACGGATTGAACCAGATGCGCCGTGCCAAGGGAGGGTTCCGTACACTTGGGGACTTTTTGTCGACACCGACTCTGACCGAGTTTTCGCCCTTCCTGAATATCGGTCCGGCGGAACTGGCGGTGAAGGGTGCGCCCACCGAGCAGCAAAAATATGCCATCCATGAGAATGTCTTGGAGTGGATTCCGCAGCAGATTTTGTCGCTCCTCAAGGAGGACGAGCCGAGGGTCACGGTGTACGGCTTTGGCCAGGCACTCAAGCCAGCGGACAACTCGATCGTGACCCGTCCTGGACGGTACTATCAAATGTGCACCAACTACGCTGTCGTGGGCGAGGTCTTCACCAAGACAACCTATAAAATTGAGGAAAAGTGGGAAGGCACCAACCAGGTCTTCCGGGCCGTGGTGGAGGATTACCAGGTGTTGGCAGAGGAATAGCGCAGGATGAAAAAGAGGCAGACACTCTCCGCGGTTTTATTGACGGCACTCATTGTCGGCTTGGCTTACCTTGGCATCAGCCGCGGGCCGGTCGCCCGCCAAGTATCGCCGGCCGGGACTGCGCTTGGCGAGGCTCCAACAGAGGAGCCGCGCCGTTTGGCTAAGCCGGTCGCCGTGACGCTTCCAGAGACGGCTGCGGCCGATGAACCCTTCCCATTCCGGCTGAAAAATACTGAGTCACCAATCGGGGATCTTGTCCGTAATGAGACGGCAGTGCTGCTTCGTAACGCGTTTATTGACACCGCGCTCGGTTCCAAATTGGTAATCCCCGATGAGCTTAAAGCCACCGGTGATCCACGCACTTACATTGCCCAGGCGCGTGGCCCAGTCACGGCGGCATTTCGGCGGCACATCTCCCTGAGCGGTGGCAACATTATTTCGTACATTCCTAACAACGCTTACCTCGTGCGGGTAGATGCTGGTGGAGCGGCGCGTCTGGCCAACTGGTCCGGCACGCAGTCGGTACTGCCGTTCGAGCCGTACTACAAGCTGGA
>JAKUOU010000058.1 GCA_022451065.1 Pedosphaera sp.
TCTTTGCGTAGCTGAAAATACTACCCCACACGCCATCGAGATGAATCGGAATGATCGGCGCATCGACATCCTTCATGATTTTCTCGTAGCCGCGCCGGAACGGCAGCATCTGCCCCGTGCGTGTGATCTGTCCCTCGGCAAAAATACAGACCACCTCCCCGTCTCGAATCGCCTGGCTGGCAACCTTGAGCGACTTAATCAGGTCACGCGGCCGCGACTCGGAGGAGATCGGGATGCACTTCATGATCCGGGCAAAGGTTCCCATCACCTTTTGTTTCATATACCCCGCATACATGATGAAGCGAATCGGTCGGTCGGTGGACGCCTGCAACAGCAGCACATCGATGAATGACAGGTGATTGCACACAAACAACGCCCCACCCCGCTCCGGGATGTTGTCTCGCCCCACCACCTTGATGCGATAAATTGTCTTGGTGACGAAAAATCCAACCAGCCTAACAAGCGAATCAGGCAGCAGATAAATAATATAAGTCGTCCCGAGAAACATCAGCACCCCGATCGCGAGAAAAGTCTGCTGAGGTGACAATCCCAGAACCTTGTCCGAGGTCAGTAGAAAATAGGCGCCGGCAGACAACAGAATGGCGAGGAAGGTTAAGGTGGACGAAGCTGCCACAACCGTGCCTTTGTCCTTCTTGTCTGGCCGTTGCTGAATCAGGGCAAGAATGGGTACAAGAAAAAAGCCGCCGAAAAACCCAAGCCCACCAACACCGCCGTAGGCCAAAGCCTTGCTAGGACTTTCAACCGACATCAAACAACTGAAAACCACCATACCTAATGCACCGAACGGGATCAGCCCATACTCGATTTTTTTGCCAGACACGAATCCGGCAGCTAGGCAACCTGATCCAATCCCCACCGCGACCGTCGCCTGCAGATAACTGCTCTGCAAGTCATCCATTGCCAGTACCTCCTTCCCGTAAATCACGAGATGCAACTGAATCATCGCTGCGATGAAGAAAAAAAACATCTCCCCGATTACGGCAAAAAATAGTGGCCGATCCGGATAGATGCGTTTCACTTGGTGAAACAGTTCACTAGCAAAATTAACGCGAAACTGTTTTGAGGTATTCGAACTGGGAACACGCGTGATGCCAAGACTGCATAACAATCCTATAATTGCTAGTCCCACTAAAACCAACCCGGCCGTCGTTGTGCTGGCACCAAATCGATCCGAGATGAACCCAGCCGCAACCATACCAAGGATGACCGCCATGTTAGTCCCCATCCCGATTACACCATTACCCCAAGCCAATTTCTCTGGCGGCAACAATTCAGGCAAACTCCCGTACTTGGCCGGCCCAAAAAATGCGCTCTGCGTGCTCATCAAGAAAATCACTGCCACAATAAAAACCACATTGCCCCGCATCAACGCGAACGTAGCCAGAACCATGATCAGCACCTCAGCTACCTTCGTACCGACAGCGACTATCTTTTTTGAGTAACGATCCGACAAATATCCGCCTGCCAGTGAAAAAACGATGAACGGAACCGAGAACACCGCGCCGATAACCGGAATCAGCGAATCGATCTTTGCGCTGTCCCCCTGAAAAGATTTCATAACGAAAAAAATCGCCAGAAACTTGTATAGATTGTCGCTGAACGCGCCCTGGAACTGGGTGGCGAAGAGGCTCCAGAAACCTCTCAGTGATCCCTCTGGCCGGCTGTTGATTGGGTTTGCGTCGTCCATCGTCTGGTTGGCGGGGCGCAGCCTACTCATCGCCGCCTGTTTAAGCCAATTGATAAAATCAATGGCAACATCGACTCAGTCGATAGTGCAGCTGCTTGCGCTTAGCCAAGTGACCGGTATAACTTCGGCCCCGTTCACGAATGGATCTATTGGCGAACAACCGGTTGGCGCTTACACGGCGCGAGTTCCTTGGGCGCGGAGCCACCGGCATCGGCACGGCGGCCCTGGCCTCGCTGCTTGGGCCTGGCCTTGGCCAGGCGGCGACCGGTGGGCAGACAGGTTTCCCGCAGTTTCCGGCCAAGGCCAAGCGGGTAATTTATCTCACCCAGTCCGGCGCTCCCTCCCACACCGATCTATTCGACTACAAGCCGGGCCTGCAGGCGTGGCGCGGCAAGGAGCTGCCGCCGTCGGTACGCATGGGCCAACGGTTGACGACGATGACCGCCAAGCAAAAGCTGGCGATCCAGCCGACGGAGTTCAAGTTCAGCCGGCACGGTCAAAGTGGCGCCTGGCTCAGTGAGCTGCTGCCCGGCATCGGTGCAGTCGCCGACGAGATTTGTTTCATAAAGTCGATGCACACCGAGGCGATCAACCACTCGCCCGGCATGACGCTGTTCATGACCGGCAGCCAGATTCCAGGCCGACCGAGCATGGGCGCCTGGCTCAACTACGGCCTCGGCAGCGAGTCGCAGGAACTACCCGGCTACGTGGTGATGATGTCGCGTGACCAACACGGCACCTGCGGGCAGTTGTTGTTCGACTACTACTACGGCTCAGGTTTTTTGCCGTCACGGTTGCAGGGGGTCAAGTTCCGAACAACCGGTGAGCCGGTGCTGTACCTGTCCAACCCGAAGGGCGTCAGTCGCGAGGTGCGGCGCGGCCTGCTCGACGACCTGGCCAAGCTCAACGAGATGAAGTTTCGCGAAGTCGGTGATCCTGAGATAACCACGCGCATTTCCCAGTACGAGATGGCCTACCGCATGCAGATGAGCGTGCCGGAATTGACCGATCTCAGTGACGAGCCGGATCACGTTTTTGACCTGTACGGCAAACACTCGCGTACGCCTGGCACGTACGCGGCGAACTGCATTCTTGCGCGGCGGCTGGCCGAGCGTGGTGTGCGCTTCATCCAGTTGTTCCACGTCGGCTGGGACACGCACGGGAGTTTGTCGCAGCAGCTAAGAATGCAGTGCGACGACACCGACATGGCCTCCGGGGCGCTCGTTCAGGATTTGCGGGCGCGCGGTCTGCTCGAGGACACGCTGGTGATCTGGGCCGGGGAGTTCGGCCGCACGCCGTACGTGCAGGGAGAGGTGGACTCGCCCAAGTACGGGCGCGACCACCACGGGCGCGCCTTCACGGTCTGGATGGCCGGTGCCGGCGTTAAGCCGGGCTTCGTCCACGGTGAGACGGACGACTTCGCCTACAATGTCGCCCGCGACCCGGTGCATGTGCACGATTTTCAAGCCACGATCCTGCATCTGCTCGGCATCGACCACGAACAGCTAACCTTCAAGTTCCAGGGCCGCCACCACCGCCTGACCGACGTTCACGGCCAACTGGTGCAAAACGTGATCGGCTGAACAGCCTGGCCAAACCGCTTGTCCGCTTAGCGAGGCTGCATTAGCCTGCGTCTAGCGTGGCTGCGAAAAAAAAACAAAGCGCCGGCACCACCGGAGAGGTGCCGTTTGAGGAGGGGCTGAAGAAGCTAGAGGCTATCGTCGAGGAGATGGAGGGTGACGATCTGCCGCTTGAGAAGCTGCTCGAGCGCTACGAGGAAGGTACGCGCCTGGCCAAAGGCTGCCAAGCCAAGCTTGAGGACGCTGAGTTGAAAATCCAAAAACTACAACCCAACGCCGACGGTGAGGACGAACTAGTCGACGACAACTCAATTGAATTTTAGCATGGCAAAAACCGAAACGCCCAACCGCTACCTCGACATGGTGGATCACCCGGCTCACATCAAAAAACTGACGGTGAAGCAGCTCGAGAAACTGGCGGAGGAATTACGCGAGGAATTGATCCGCGGCCTGGCCAATCACGGCGGACACCTCGGACCGAACCTCGGCGTGGTGGAACTGACGGTGGCCTTGCATCGGGTGTTCGAAACGCCAAAGGACAAGTTCGTCTGGGACGTCAGCCATCAGTCGTACGTGCACAAGCTGCTCACCGGCCGAAAGGATCGTTTCCGAACCATCCGCACCACGGATGGCCTGAACGGCTTCGCGCTCCGCACCGAGAGCGAGCACGACTGCTACGGCGCCGGCCATGCCGGCACGGCCCTATCGGCGGCTTTGGGCATGGCCGCCGCACGCGACCGGCAAGGGAGCAATGAGAACGTCATCTGCGTCTTCGGCGATGCGGCGCTGACCAATGGCATCTCATTCGAGGCACTCAACAACATCGCCCAAACGACGAAAAAGTTCATCGGCATCCTCAACGACAACGAATGGTCGATTGCCAAGAACGTTGGAGCCATTTCCAGCTATCTCAACAAACTGATCACCAACCCGGGCTACAACAGGATCACCCGCGATTTGCAGAAGTTCATCGCCAAGATGCCCACCGGCAAGCTGGCGCTACGGCTCGGTCTCAAGGGGCAGGAAGCCCTCAAGGGCACCGTCACCCAGGTGGCACTGGAGCATAACGAAGAGACACTAGACAGCGACGGCCGCGGCGGCTTTGGCAGCAGCCTGGTGTTTGAGGAATTTGGCATTCGCTACCTTGGCCCGATCGACGGGCATGATCTGCCACTGCTGGTCGAGACGCTCGAGTTCGCCAAGACATGCGATCAGCCTATCGTCATCCATCTCATCACCAAGAAGGGGAAAGGCTTCAGAGCAGCCCTCAAGCACCCCGAAAAGTTCCATGGTACCGGCCCGTACAACCCGGACACCGGCGAGAGCCTCCCCCCCAAGCCGGGCACACCACCAAAATATCAGGATGTTTTTGGTCAAACCATGGTCAAAATCTGCCAAAAGGATACCTCAGTGGTCGGCATCACCGCCGCGATGCCCAGCGGCACCGGCCTTGGGGCGCTGGAGAAAGCGATGCCGGAACGTTACTACGACGTCGGTATCGCCGAGGAGCACGCAGTGCTGTTCGCCGCCGGCATGGCCTCGATGGGCCACCGACCGGTGTGCGCCATTTACTCGACGTTCCTGCAGCGCGCGTACGACATGATCGTGCACGACGTCGCGCTGCAAAACCTGCCGGTGACCTTCTGCATGGATCGAGCCGGACTTTCGGCCAACGACGGGCCGACGCACCACGGGTTGTTCGACATCGCCTATCTCAACTGCGTGCCTGGCATCATCGCCATGGCACCCAGCAACGAGGACGAGTTGGCTGACATGATGTTCACCGCCACGCATCAGAACCAGCCGACCTTCATACGCTACCCGCGTGGTAACGGCGAAGGGGTCGAGGTGAAGAACCAACCGACGCTGATCGAGATCGGCAAGGCCGAGGTACTGCAAAACTTTTCCAACAACGAAAAACCCAGGGTCGCCTTCTTTGCCCTTGGCCCGATGCGCGCCATCGCTAACGCGGCCATCGGGGAACTGGGCGCGGAAAACATCGATGTCGCGATCATCAACCCTCGTTTCACCAAGCCGATCGACGGAGGAACCACTGAGTTTTTTGCAGAGGCCGCAGAGGTAGTCGTCACCATCGAGGATCACGTGCTTCGGGGCGGCTACGGCAGCATCGTGCGTGACCACCTAGCCGAGTGTGGCATCACCACGCCGGTGGTACGCATTGGCTGGCCGGATCAGTTCATTGAGCATGCTTCATCGGTCGATTATTTACGTGACAAACACGGCCTCACCGGGGCCAACACCGCCGAACAAATCCGCCAGGTACTTGGCCAGGTGACGGATGTCGAGGCCAAGCCCAACCAAGCGGCCGGCAGGTAATCCTCGAGGATGAACCGGCATTGCCACAACTGCGGGAGGGAATGGGAACTAGACGGGCAGCCCGGCCGTAGTGAAAGCTGCCACGGCTGCAACGAGGACTTGCGCGTCTGCCTCAACTGCGTTTTCCACGACCGCAGCGTAGCGTACCAATGCCGCGAACGACGCGCCGAGCCGGTGACGGAAAAAAACCGGTCCAACTTCTGCGAGTACTTCGACTTCGCGTTGCGTGACTGGGACGGGAGCAGTGGCACAAACAAGAGGGTCGAGGAAGCCAAGAGTACGTTCGACCAACTGTTCGGGAACTAAAACAGGCGGCGCTGTCAGGGTTCCTCGCAGCAGATTCAAATTCTTGTCAAGCCTGTTTCAACGTTGACTATAAAAAAAAAAAAAAATGCTGTTGTCAGAAATCACGACTACGTCTACGGTCGTCCGCCTGCAACCAATTACCTACTAGCAACCCATGAAAAAAATCGACGCAATCATCAAGCCCTTCAAGCTTGAGGACGTCAAGGAGGCACTCGCCGCCGTTGGCGTTGAAGGGATGACCGTTACCGAGGTGAAAGGATTTGGCCGCCAAAAGGGCCATACTGAGATTTACCGTGGCAGCGAGTACACCGTCGATTTTCTCCCCAAGATAAAGCTTGAGATAGTGTTGGACGACGAACGCGTGCAGGACGCGATCGACGCCATCATCAAGAGCGCCAAGACGGACAAGATTGGTGATGGAAAAGTCTTTGTCAGTTCGGTCGAGGGTGTGACTCGAATTCGAACCGGAGAGACGGGAGCCGAAGCGATTTAGGGGCGTTCAAGCGCCAACCGCCTTCGTTTCCTTTTTCAAACTACACAGTGACAATCGAAACTGAGATGACGGCGCGGTAACCCTTGAAACATTAAATGATTGTGTGAGTGATGTTTAAGAAAAAATCAGGCTGTGAACAAGGTGTGGATAAAAGTTAATAGCTTCCGCTGGATTAGATGCTGCGGTGAGAATACTTTGACTTCGCCTTGGGCGATTTGCCCGCGCCACGAGGTTGAGCGCAGCCAAAACAAACGATCCGCCTGTTAGCATGGCCCAACCAACTGACAGTTATAAGTTTATGATTTATTATCTACCATTTTATGATGCCAAGCAGGGGAGTCCTTCTTGGCACGGTTTACCCCCTTTTCAGCAATCAAATGCCAAACAAAAGGGCACGGTCCCAAGGGCGCGATGGTAGTGAGTGAATAAAAACTGAAATAATCCTGCTACCAAACCCCCGATGACCGACAATTTTGAAAAAACATGGATGCAGGCAAGCGAAACCTTGCGCACCATGGTGAACCCGGATCTCTTCAATCTGTGGTTTGATCCCATCCAACCCAGCTCCATCAACGAGGAAACGGCTGTTCTGCTCGTTCCGAACGAGTTCTGCGCGGTCTGGCTTAAGGACAATTATCTAGAACTACTACAGGATGTGCTGGCCCATATCACTGGGAAAAAGCTGAATGTTCAGTTGGAGATAAACAAAAATATCCCGGACGAGGTTCCCACACAAAAAAGGGACATCACCAGAAACGCAGCCACAGCCAATCCACAACCTGCCAAGCGGACGACATCAACCCAATCCCGAGATTCTTCAGAAAAGCTGTTCAACCCGAAAAACACCTTTTCCACCTTCGTGGTTGGGGACAACAACAATTTTGCGCATGCGGCGGCCCTAGCCGTAGCCCAGTCGCCGGGGCGCTCGTACAACCCGCTGTTCCTTTACGGCGGAGTGGGACTCGGCAAAACACACCTGCTACACGCCATCGGCCACAATGTGCTCAAGGAAAACTCGAAACTGAAAGTTTCCTATCTTTCGTCGGAAAAATTCACCAACAAGTATATCGACGCGATCCAAAACAATGAGCTGGCCAAGTTCCGTCGCACCTACCGTAAAACCGATGTCCTGCTGATTGATGACATCCAGTTTCTCTCCGGCAAGGAACGCATTCAGGAGGAGTTCTTCCATA
Organism: Pedosphaera sp.; assembly: GCA_022451065.1. Classification (GTDB taxonomy): domain Bacteria; phylum Verrucomicrobiota; class Verrucomicrobiia; order Limisphaerales; family UBA1096; genus UBA1096. The sequence goes on from JAKUOU010000058.1 coordinate 7,618, forward strand.
CGTTCAACGCCCTGCACGAGGGCCACAAACAGATCGTGATGACCTGCGACCGACCGGCCAATGAAATCAAGAACCTCGAGAATCGCCTGGTTTCCCGGTTCGAGTGGGGCTTGGTCACCGACATGCAGCCGCCCGATTTCGAGACGCGCCTGGCTATTTTACGCAAAAAGGCCGTCTCGCTAGGCGTCGAGATGCCTGACGAGGTCGTCAGTTTCCTGGCCAAGCGGATTCGCACCAACATACGCCGCCTCGAGGGCGCGCTGATACGGGTGTCCTCCTACCAATCCCTCACCGGAAAACCGGTCACTCCCAATGCCGTTGAAGGTCTGCTCAAGGACGTACTGCACGAGGAGGGGCGCACGGTGGTTTCGATCGAAAACATCCAGAAACGCGTGGCGGAGCATTACGACATCCGACTTGCCGACATGACCAGCCGGCGCCGGCCGGAGAATATCGCCTTTCCGCGCCAAATCGCCATGTACCTAGCCCGTGAGATGACCGGTAAATCGCTCAACTCCATCGGCGAAGCATTTGGCGGACGTGACCACGGTACCGTGCTTCATGCATGCCGCCTGGTACGCGACCGAATGGAGCAGCAAACCGACGTTCGACAGGCGGTGCGCTATCTCGAAGGCCAGATTGGCCGCTAATCCGCAGCCGCTTGGCCAAGCGGTATACTAAAAAACCCCGCCGAGCGGGACATGACATCCGGCGGGACACCCAGTGCCTCTTTCAGCGCCACGTCACGATCCCACGGATTTCCGATTGCACTGATCGACTGCATCTGTTTTCGCGTCAGGTTCAGCGGATAAACCCACGGCGACACCGCCATAGTGTTGATGAGCGGAAAATCCGAGCCGTAAAGCAGCCGCCCCTCAAGCCGCTCCTCAGTGATCGCCTGTCGCAGGTATCCCAGTTTGTTAACCTGTGTCATGCTCGAGATGTCCGTGTAAAGATTCGGATAGTCGTCGAGCATCCCGATGAGCCGGTCGATATCCTCCTGTCCCTCGTTCTCACCGGTTGATGCCGTGTGGGCGACGATCAGCTTGACCCCGAGCGACAGTGGCAGCTTCAACCGCACTGGGTCGGCGAGTTCATCCTGCGCGTGCGTGAACGAACGCTCTTGCCCTGCGTGGGTGAGCAACGGCAAATCCAGCGCCACCATTTTCCGATAGAACGGCTCGAGCGCCGGGTCGGCGGGATCGATAAACTGGACTGATGGTAGCCATTTTACCAGCAGCGCGCCGTTGTCCCTCGCCCACTGCAACCGTTCGAGCGCGTCTAACCGGTGGGGGTTGATGCTCGCTCCAAAATACAGGTTCGGGTACTTGGCCGCCTCGGCGGCGACAAACTCGTTCGGGATATAAAACTCCGTCCGCGCACGGTCGAGTCGGCCGTTGGCATCTATCACACCATCCATCGCAAGGACGATCGCCGCGCCCACCCGTTTACTCTCCTCAATCCCTTTGGCCAAGCGCTCCATTAACAGTTGATCCCCCTGCTCCTCCACCTCGGCCAGGGTCACGCCGAAGGCTTTCATGTAAATGTTGAACCGGAAGTTGTTCCGCAACTCCCTGGAAACAAAACAGCCGCTGCCACCCGCGCCGATACCAGCCACGTGGCAGTGCATGTCGAGGATCATCCCGTCATACGGCTTTGCCAACGGCAGATACGGCCCGGAGAAAAACGCCTCACGCAGCAACAGCAACAGCAATATGCACAGCCCCAGCCACTTGGCCAGACGTACACCCCAACGCCGCCATCGTCCGCGTGCGGGTCGGGGCTCGTTCGGTTTTGTGTTCGTGTCCATCCCTTAATCAAAACTTGAGTTGCACCTCGGCCAAGCGCCTATACCGGTTGCCCTCCCTCAGCCGGGGACGGTGCCGAGCGGCAGTTAGGCGTTGGTATCGTCGGGCGTCGGGTGCCGGTTCGACACCGATTCGGAAGCTTCATCCCCGCTGCTCACTGTCAAAGCTGTGTTTTGCGGGCAATCTTCCAGATGCGCTTGTTGCTCCGGACGTAAAGTGCGCCGTTTGAGATGGCCGGAGAACACTGAATCATCTCGCCCAATTCCATCTCGCCGGCGATGCGTCCCTCCGGCGTCGACAGATCCACTACCTGCACCGTTCCCTTCTCGTTGAAGGCGTACAGGTGGTTGTCCGCCACTGCGGGCGAGCCGCCGAAAGGCCCATCGAGCCGCAACTGCCAAAGCCGCTGGCCGCTGGCCGCATCACCGCAGCCCAGCACACCGGCGCTATTGAGACTGTACACCCTATCGCGATGCACGAGCAGACTAGCCGTAGCGGGGCGCAGTCGCGATGAGCGCCACCTTTGCCTGAATGATTTGCCGTCAGCCGCCAGCTCCAGCGCTGTCACGCCGTGCGACGGCACATAAAGCACGCCGTCTGCCAGAGTACTCGATGGAATTGTTGATGCTCCTTCTGCGTAATGCCAAGCAACCTCGCCGCTCTTAGGGTTCACCGCATGGATGCCCTTGCCGGATTGCAGCAGCACCCACTCCCGACCCGACTTGGTTTTCTGCACCATAGCCGTGGTCCAGTTGGCCGACTTCGGGCGGTCGATCTTCCACAGGTTTACTCCGTCCTGTTTGCTCAACCCGGCCGTAAACGATTCGCTGTCGTTTTCCACTTGCGCTACCAGCACCCCCCCGGCGATCACGAGCGAGGACGCCATGCCAAGGCTGTTGCGGGCGTTAGGATAATCGAATGTCAACCCGCGCAGCCACTCGAGATTGCCATCGAGGTCGAGGCAGAAAAGGTCGTTGGAGGAAAAGATCGCGAATAGCCGGCGACCATCGGTCACCGGCGTGGGCGCAGCGATGCTGGTTTTATCGTGGCACATCGTGCTGCCCATCGCCCAGAACTGGCGCTGCCAAATCACCGAGCCATCGGCAGCATTAAGGCAGAGAATCTGCAACCGGTCCTGCCGTGTGCCGCCGCTGGCCGTCACAAACACGCGGTCGCCCACGACCAGCGGGCTTGAGAGTCCCCGGCCGGGCAGGTCGATCCGCCACGCGATGTGCTTCTTCGCGTCAAGAGCAACCGGCAGCCCAACTTCATCCGAAACACCGTTGCCCAGCGGCCCGCGAAAGCCGGTCCAGTCGCCAGCCACCAAGCCGTTGGCCAAGGTGGCAAATGTAAAAGTGAGTAGAATTTTTTTCATCATTGATCGGTTACTTGGCAGCAACCTCCGGGTTATTTTTCGCAGCGGAATGAATTGCCGTCCCGGTCGCGTCGCACACGCGTAACTGGAACTGCCACTGCACCGTCCAATCCTCCACTTGCTCATTCTGGCAGGCCTTCACGAGGATCGTGTTGCTTCCCTTTTTCAACTGAACCGATAGCTTGTATTGGTCAATCCGCATGCCCCGGTGATACTCATCGCGACCGAAAACCAGTTCACCGTTGAGCCAGACCTTCCACGCATTTTTACAGCCCAGCCGAAGTTCGGCCGGCCGGTCGGAGACGGAGACGAACTCCGTTTGCGCATAGCCGGTGACCTCCTTGAGATCGCCGTAAGGTTTGTTGAAATCAACCATGCCGTACTCGTCGTCTGTAGAGTACGGCTGCCATTTCACCTTGCCATCCATGCCATTATACGACGCCGATAAATTCGGATTTTTCTCCGGCCCAAACACCGCTGCGAATCCGGCGCGATCCTTATTGTGAAACGGGCCCGTCATCTGCCATTTCACGAGAAAACCAAAATGCCGTGTAAGGTTCACCTTACGGCCAAGTTCCCTTAACTCGCCGGAGATGGACTGGATCTGGTCGAGGTCACGGGCAGCATCAAGCGCCTGCCTGTATAGCAACACAGCCGCCGGCTTGTTGTCGGACTTGACGAGCCCCATCGCCTGGCCAATCAGGCGAGTGACGGCTTCCCGGCGGAGATCCACGCTGGGGTCGCCCAAAAATCCGGGAACAAGTTGCTCGGCGGCATCGGCATCAACACGACGGATAAGATCGAACGCCAATGCTCTCGGCTTGGTGTCGTGGCTCTTTTTCAGCAGAAATTCACCCAACTCGACCATCGGCAGTTGGCCGCCCTTGGCTAAAGTATTGCCAACGATCACATCAACTGCGCCCCGAATATAGTTCACCGCAAATGGGTTCGCGCCGTCCATCGCAGAAAGCAACGCCGGGAGCTTCACGGCTCGGCTCTTGGCCAATCGCTGCATCGCCTGGCCGGCGGCTAAATTCCCCTGCCCTTCGCCCCCGACGGCGCGCAAAGCCGCCACTGACTTGTCAAACTCATCATCCGCCGCTCGGCCAAGCGAGAGAGTACAAGCCAAACTCAATGCCGTTAAAACCTTAAACATTAGAGAGTGCTTCATGCGCGAAAAACTAACGGTGGCACACCTCGAAAAAAAGCTTTTTAAGAAAGGAAATAGCTAAATATCCTCAGCTTCGCGTTAGTAGTAAGCGCCGAAAAGTATCATCATTTCATCAACGCTTCGAAGCCCGAAGTTGATAGTCTCATCGGTCCAGTTGTTGTAAGTGGTCTTGAGGCGGACTATTTCGCCACGGTTAATGACGAGCGGTGGGTCAAACTTCATCACCGGAGGATGTTCCCAGTCGTAGGAGATGTAGAGGAGTTCGCCATCCCTCTTACCTCCTGCGATTTCCACGCGGAACTCGATCGTCTTCTCGTGCGAATGGGAGAAGAGTTGAAAGACATTCATCTTTTCAGAAGCCCGAAAGTCGGCGGTCACCGTCGTAACCCTGTTGGGTGGCAAATCAATATCGGCGTTGTTGAAGTTGATAATTTTAGCCTCATGTTGAACATCGTTCTTTTCGATCGTGTGAAGATTCATATAAACCTCGCCGGTCGACGGTTCGCCGGTGCGGTTGACGTAATGGGTGTTCAGATCAAGACCGGCCTGGGCTGGGAGCTTAAGCGCCACGCCTTTAGGAAACTGGTAGTCGAGGCGCGGCGTCTGTGTGCCTGCAAAAAAGTCATGGAAGGCCATTGTCGCCAGCACCAACGGATCATCGCTACCATCAGGCAGATGTAAATCGCGGATTTTGTTCGGAATGAACAAGAGGCGCTTTACTAACGTTGGTACAGTGGAATCTAGAAGGTAACCAATGAAATGATGACTGCCTTGCATCATCTCGATCTGGACACGGTTTACATACACTGGCTGTTGGTTGTTCAGCTCCTTATACATGAAAAATTCGCGCTCGAAGTTAGCCGGTACATCGAACGGCCCGACGTGCAACTGGATTCCACTGCCCGGCTTGTCCAGGGGAGTAAATGGCGGTGGTGAGTAGCGCTCGAGGTTGGTCAGGCCGGCGACCTTGGCCACGACGCCGTGCTCCGGCGCGCCCTCGAGAATCCATTGCAGGATGAACTTTAGCTCGCCGTCGGTAAGCGGATCGGCGCCTAAAGGCATCAGCGAGCCGTAGCCGGGGTGGTCGTCGTAAAAATGCTGCCGCTCGGCGGTATTGATTTTCTCCCACAGAAAACTTTTGCCGACGCTCGCCAGCCCCTCGGTACCGACAAGTTCCAGCCCATCATCTAACGCGTAAGTGTTGGCCGGCTTACGATTGACGAGCTGTTCGTAGGCAACATCCGGCGTGAGCAGAAGCTTCGACTGCTTGGCAAACGTCGTACCCTCGCTGTGGCAACCGGCGCAGCTCGGGCCAAGGATGCGGTCGCGAATGATACCCCAAGTCGACGTGCCACCCTCGTAGCGCACGCGATAAAAACGACTCACCGGCGGACCGCCACTGTCATGAAACACTGTTTCCTCGTCGGTGACCTTGAGTAGCTCGACATCGTGCCATTGCTTCAGGTCGGTGGAACTTTCCACGTGAAACCCGTCGCCAAGGAACCGGGTAAAGTAGTTCACCCCCGGGCCGTCGACACTAAACTGAAACTGTCCCGCTTGGCCAAGCCCCTTCGGCTTGAGTGTAAACTCCAGCCCACCGTCATCATGCCCTCCCGTCATCATGCCCGTCGCCATCATCATGCCCCGGCCCCGCCATGGCCATTACCGTGGCAAAAACCATTCCCAACAAACAAGTCGATCTAATCATCCAATGCACAGCAAGTCCTACAATACCAAACTAACCAAGGTTACGCGCCTTCGTCCTTTTCGTCTCGAGCCGATTTCCAGCCACCCGCGAGAGTGCTCGGATCAACTTCAAAATCCATCCGCACCAGCCGCCGCGACTGGTCCGAACTTGGGGCGCTAGCCGGCACCGTCTTCAACTGCTTCACCCCCGCCGGGAAATAGATCAGGAACGTCGTGCCGGTGCACACCGTCGCCGCGAGGCACCACCAAAACAGCCAGTCGGTCTCGAGGCCAAACTGGTCTTCCCTGCCCAACACCCCCCACGCCACCACGAACATCTGTAGTACCGTTGCACACTTGCTGATGAAGTGCGGCTGGATCTTCATTTTGCCGCACCAATGAGTGATCACGAAAAACCCTAGCAGCAAAAAAAGGTCCCGACCGAACACCATCCCGATCATCCAGACCGGCAGTTGCGGGAGATGCTCGCTGGAAAAACTCAGCACCACCAGGCCAGACACCAGCAGCAGCTTGTCCGCCATCGGGTCGAGAAAGGCGCCCAGTTCGCTGCGCTGCTTAAAGCGCCGCGCGATGTAGCCGTCCACTCCGTCACTGACCACCGCCACTAGAAACGCCCCCACCGCCGTCCACCAGCTCAGCTCCGCGCCCGTGTCAGCGAAATCAAGCAGGGAAATCACGAACACCGGCACCAGCATCAGCCGGAAAATCGAGATATAATTCGGGATCGTCATCAGTTGCCCGCCGAGCCTCGCGGCGCTTGGGATTTAAGCCAAAGCGCCTTTGACGACATGGCCGTGCACGTCGGTGAGGCGGAAGTAGCGGCCTTGATACTTGAAGGTCAGCCGTTCGTGGTCGATGCCGAGCAGGTGCAGCAATGTCGCATGAAAGTCGTGCACATGCACACCGTCCTTGACGACGTTATAGCCGTAGTCGTCCGTTCGACCGACAACGGTACCGCCCTTCGCTCCGCCACCGGCCATCCACAGCGAAAAGCAGCGGCCGTGGTGATCCCGCCCAAAGTTATCCTTACCCAGCGTGCCTTGGCAGTAGTTGGTGCGGCCAAACTCGCCACCCCAAATCACCAGCGTGTCGTCGAGCATACCGCGCTGCTTGAGGTCACGCACGAGCGCGGCGGACGGCTGGTCGGTCTCGCGGGCCTGCGTCCGCAGGCCGCCCGGCAGGCCGCCGTGCTGATCCCAGCCGGGATGGTAAAGCTGGATGAATCGCACACCGCGCTCAGCCAGACGCCGAGCCTGCAGGCAGTTCGCAGCGAAGGTGCCCGGATTTTTCACATCGTCGCCGTACTCGCGCAGCACATGTTCCGGCTCGCCGGAGATATCGGTCACCTCCGGAATCGACGCCTGCATGCGGAATGCCATCTCGTACTGCGCAATGCGTGACTCAATCTCGGCATCGGGATTGCCCTCAAGCTGCAGCTCATGAAGTTCGCGCAGGCGGTCGAGCATCAGCCGGCGACTGTCACGCCCGATGCCATTTGGGTTTTGTAAATGCAGCACGGGGTTCGCGCCGGAGCGAAAACGAATGCCCTGATTTTCCGACGGCAAAAAGCCGCTGCCCCAAAGCCGCGATACGAGCGGCTGACCGCCCTTGCCCTTGGTCACCATCACCACGAACGATGGTAGGTTATCGTTTTCACGGCCGAGCCCGTAGTTGAGCCAGGCGCCGATGCTGGGTCGGCCGGGGAATTGAGAGCCGGTTTGCATGTGCGTCACACCCGGACCGTGGTTGATCGCCTCGGTGTGCATCGAGCGAATGAGGCAGAGGTCATCTGCGATGCCGGAAACGTGCGGCAGCACGTCGCTGATCTCGACGCCGCTTTGGCCGCGCGGCGCAAACTTGAACGGCGACCCCACCAACGGCAGCGACGCCTGGTTGCCGGACATCGCGGTGAGCCGTTGGCCCCGCCGAATCTCCTCCGGTAATTCAGTACCATGTTTTTCGATCAACGTCGGCTTGGGATCGAACAGGTCAAGCTGCGACGGGCCACCGCTTTGGAACAGGTAAATGATGCGCTTGGCCCTGGGCACAAAGTGCGGCGACCCCATCATGCCGCGCCCGACCTCTGAACCGAGCAGCGCACCCGGCTGGAGTAGGCTACCTAAAGCGATCCCGCCCAGCCCCATGCCGAACGAATTCAGGAACCCGCGCCGACTCATGCCGACGGTTGATTCAAACCCTGTGCAAATTGACGTTTTCATTTTCAGCAAAATCTACCGCTTCACGACCGACTCGTCAAAGTTCATCAACGCCTTGGCCAACACGCCGGCGGCGGCCACCCGCGGCTTGGCCAGGCCCTTGGCCTCAGGGCTGGCTCCGGTGCCAAGGAACGCATCGGTGGCCTTGGAATCTTTTTCAAAATGGGCCAACTGCTCGTCGTGCAGTTGCTGCAGCAGAGCGAGCTCGCGCTCAGACGGCTCGCGGCTGGTCAGTGTGCGGAATGTCTCATGCACGATGGAATCTATGTTGTCGCCGTGCTCCCGCACCATCGCCTCGCCGAGCTTGCGAGCGGCCTCGACAAACTGAGGGCCGTTCATCAGCACCAGTGCCTGAAGCGGCGTGGAGGTAGTCTCGCGCTTGGCGCGGCAAACGTCGCGCTTGCTGGCATCTAGCGCCATCATCACTGGAGCCGGGCCAGTGCGTTTCCAAAATGTATACACGCTGCGCCGGTAAAGACCCTCGCCCTTGTCGTGGCCCATCGGCTTGAACGACTCAGTGAGGTCGTAGGGCTTGGAGCCACCACCGCCCATGCGGGTGCTGATCAAGCCGCTGGCATCAAGGGCGTTGTCGCGAATCATCTCTGCGGTAAGCCGGTAGCGCGGCGCGCGGGCAAGCAGTTGATTTTCAGGATCGCTCGACTCAAGCACAGGCCGAGTGAGGCTGGACTGCCGGTAGGTAGCGGACGTGACGATTTGCTTGAGCAGACGCTTGACGTTCCAGCCATTGGCCATGAAGTCAGTCGAGAGCCAATCGAGCAATTCAGGGTGCGAGGGACGCTTGCCTTGAATGCCGAAATCCTCCGGCGTTCGCACAAGGCCCTCGCCGAAGCAAAGCTGCCAAAAATGGTTGACCGCAACGCGCGAGGTGAGCGGGTTGTCGGTTGCGGTGAGCCATTGCGCAAGGCCAAGCCGGTTGCGGGGAGCATCCTTGGAGAAGGGCGGAAGGATGGCGGGCGTCTCGGGCCCGACGCGCTCGCCAGGCTGGTTATACACGCCGCGGTTTAGCACAAAGGTCGAGCGCGGTTTCAATTTCGTTTCCTCCATGACCATGATTTCGGTCTTGCCGTCGAGCAACTGAGTGAATTTTTCGCGGGCGGTACTGAGCTCGGTCAACTGCTTGGTGTATGCCTCGTTAGCGGTGGCAAGATAGTAAGCGCGCAGCGCGTCGCGTTCCGCTTGGCGAAGCGCATCCGCCGGCTTGGCCAGGAGCTTGGCCAAGGCCTGGCCATCGTGTAGTTGCGCCACCTCGCCCCCTGTCAGTTCGCGTTCGAACACACGGAAATCGTCGACAAGCCCCTCGGCAAAGCCGACATCCCGGAACCGCTGCCCGATGACGATGTGGTCGTTTCCGCCACCGGTGATGTTCTTGTACAGGTTGTCCTTGTGAATCTCCGTCTTAGCGAGTTTGCCATCGACGTAAATCGCCAGTCCATTGGCACGCGTCGAACCGTCGTAGGTGACGGTGACATGGTGCCACTCGTTTTTCGGCACCTTAGCCGTGGTGCGAATGTTGATCGCGTTGCCGGGCCAAAAGTGAATCAGTGACGCGCTGATGTGGCCGTTGCGGAGCAACATCTGGTAGCCACGACTGCCGGCATCGGTCCAGGCCTTGGACCTCGAATAGACAACAGTGCGCTCCTTGTGATGCGGCGTGTTCATCCAGAGCGCGACCGAGAACGGCTGGGTGCGCTTGAAGTTGCCGATGCCGAGATTCACCCCGTCGTCGCCAGTCAGCTGTAGTGCATTGCTGTTTTTGCCAGGGACAATTTTGTTCTTCGAGCTACTGGACGCCTTATTGGAATCGCTGAGCAGATTAGGCAGCTTGCCGTCCTTGTATTCATCGAACGGGTAATGGCCAAGTTGCCCGGGTAGCTTGACCTCCACTGGCCGCTCGCTAAGCCACTGGGTGAACGCCTCTTCTGCGGCCTGGTCGATTTTTGCGAGTTCGTCTGCCTCGTTTTCGGCATCTTTCTGTGCCGCATCGATCTCTTGCTTAGCGGCATCATTGCTCATTAACAGCGTGGGCGTCGGGATCGACGGCGTAAAGTACGAGTACAGCCCGGCCTCGTCTATGGTGTTGAAAAACGCGAAAAACTGGTAGTACTCCCTCTGCGAAATGGAATCGTATTTATGATCGTGGCAGCGGGCGCACTCGAGCGTGAGGCCGAGCATCGCTGTGCCGAAAGTGTGGTTTCGGTCGGCGACATACTCGACGCGAAACTCCTCCGGCACACTGCCACCCTCGACCTTCTGCGGATGCAGCCGGTTGAATGTGGTGGCCAACCGTTGGTCGTCGGTCGGGCTTGGCAACAGGTCGCCGGCCAGTTGCCACGTTAGGAAATCGTCGTACGGCAGGTTATCGTTGAACGCACGGATCACCCAGTCGCGCCACGGCCAGACATGGCGGTTGCGGTCGACCTGGTAGCCGTAAGTGTCAGAGTAGCGCGCGAGGTCGAGCCAGTGCACCGCAAGGTGTTCGCCGAACCGCGGATTCCCGAGCAACCGGTCGACCACCTTCTCGTAGGCGTTGGGCGAGTCGTCATTCACGAACCGGTCTATCTCTTTGAGTGACGGCGGCAACCCGGTGAGATCGAACGACAAACGGCGCAGGAGTTTTTCGCTTTTGGCCTCGGGCGATGGGGAGACGCTGGCCGAGTCCATTTTCGCCAGCGTGAAATGATCAATCTCATTTTTGGTCCATCCGAATCGGGCCGGTTTGGGGAGAGCTGGCTGGATTACCGGAGCAAACGCCCAATGCTCCTGCCACTCGGCACCCTGGGCGATCCAGCGCCGGATCAGTTCCTTCTCTTCGCGGGACAAACTCAGCTTGGAATCCAGCGGCGGCATCAGGTCGTCGGAATCGGTCGCGGTGATGCGGCGGTACAACTCGCTGGCATACGGCTTGCCCGGGGTGATGACAACGAGGCCGTCCTCCAGCCCGGCAAACGCCCCCTCGTGCGTATGAAGTTGCAGATCGGCCTTGCGGGCGTTTTCGTCCGGGCCGTGACAGGCAAAACAGCGGTCCGAAAGCAGCGGCTTGATTTGGCTCTCAAAGTCAACCACCTGACCAAGCGCGGAAGTTGCGCCCGAAACAAAGCTCAGCACCAAGCCAATTCGCCTGTAAAAAACCGGATTCACTACGGCGGAAAGCTACCCCGCCGTTGGCATCTTGCAAATGCGAATCTGCAACCGCGACGCCGGAGTTGCTCCGTGCTCGACCAAGTGTCATGCTGCGCCGCCGCCGAACCTTTCTCCCGATGAACATCCATCACCTCGAACTGTTCTACTATGTGGCGAAGCACGAGGGCATCAGCAACGCCGTTCGCAAAATTCCCTACGGCATCCAGCAACCGGCGGTCAGTGCGCAGATTGCGCTGCTCGAGGAGCGCCTCGACGCGACACTGTTCCATCGCCGCCCATTTGAACTGACAGAAACAGGCCAAACGCTTTACGAGTTCGTCGAGCCGTTTTTCAGCAAACTCAACAAAATGGCCGATGACCTTCGCGGCGGGGAATCGCAGCGGATCCGCGTTGGCGCGTCGCACATCATCCTGAGCGACCACATGCCGGTAATCATGGAAAAGGTCCGTGAGGACCGACCCGACCTGCGGGTGTCGCTTCGGCCCGGCCACCAACCGGCACTGGAGACCGCACTGCTCGCACGCGAGATCGACGTCGCCATCACGGTCCTCGAGCAGGAACCACCGCCCGGCATCGAGGCACGCTCGCTGCTCGAGATACCGCTGGTGCTGGTGGCCCGGCGGTCGTCTAAAATCAGGTCGGTCGACGACTTGTTTGAGACGCAAAAAATCACCGAACCGCTCATTGGCCTGCCAGCGGACGAGCCGGTGACAAAAATCTTCTGCACAGGCCTGGCCGATGCGGGCGTGGACTGGCACACAACGCTTGAGGTGAACTCGTTCGACCTCGCGGAGAAACTCGCGGCCAAGGGCTTCGGTTTCGGCTTCGGTGTGGTGTCACCCTCCTCCAAGCGTGTGCCGGGCGTACGCGCCATTCCACTGCCCGGCTTTCCCGCGCTCAAGATCGGCGTGCTGTGGCAGGGCAAACTCGAGGGGCTGCTCAAGACGTTCGTCGAGGGCATCGAATGGCACGTTGGAAATCTCAAGCAAATGCTCGCTGACGAGACGCAGGCGACCGGCAAAACCGACTGACAATCCAACCGCACCCCAGTAGACTACCGCCGTGGACAACCCAATCATCGTCGCTCTCGACCTGCCCAGCCAACAGAAGGCCCTGGAACTCGCCGAGAAACTCGCCCCCCTAGTCGGCGCGTTCAAGGTCGGCAAGCAGTTGTTCATCAGCAGTGGGCCGGACGTCGTCCGCAAACTACGCGCGACCGGCGCGAAAGTGTTTCTCGACCTCAAACTGCACGACATCCCCAACACCGTGGCCAAGGCCGTCATTGCGGCCACCGACCTCGATGTGCAGATGACCACCGTCCATGCCTCGGGAGGCACCGAGATGCTTGCCGCCGCCGAAAACGCTGCCCATGAGCAGGCCGCCATGCTTCGGGCAGATCCGCTGCTCGTCCTCGCCGTCACCGTGCTCACCAGCATGGACGAGGGCAACCTCGCCGAGTTGGGTGTCGGGGGTAAGGTGCAGGAACAGGTGTTACGCCTGGCCAAGCTGGCCACCGTCGCCGGGTTGCGCGGGCTGGTCTGTTCCCCGCAGGAAATCGAGATGCTCCGCGCCGAGTTGGGCGATGACATCCAACTGGTCACGCCCGGCATCCGCCCCGCGACGATCAAGACGGACGATCAAAAGCGCACCATGACCCCGGCAGAGGCTATCCAAGCCGGAGCGAACTGGCTGGTCATCGGTCGCCCCATCACCAGCGCGAACGATCCCAGGGCCGCCGCCATTGGGATTCTCCACTCAATCGACCCTGAACTCGTTCCCAAGAGCGAACGCCGCGAGCCGATCCCGTAAGTCATCAACTGCGCCGAGTGTGACCAAAGCCTAAAGTTAAATGCCACCGATCAGACCAGCGGCCAATACCACTGCCCCTACTACGACAAGGACGTCACCCACGTCACAGCCTAAAGATCGCGTTCGTAAACGCGCCAGCGCTTGGTGATTTTTGCGCCGGAGTTTTCCAGCACACGATGAACGCGCAAATTCGACTCGAGCATCCACGAAAACTCAATCCGCTTGTACCGGCTTCCCTTTAGCTCTTTGGCCGTCCGATCGGCAAACGCCGAATCGATGCCTTTGTTTCGGTGCTCCTTCAGTACCCCGACCACCACACCCCGAATCAGATCGATATGCCGGCGCGCAATCATAAAACGCAACAAACCAAGCGGTCCGAACCGTCCACCACACGCCTTGACCGCCACATTGATGTCCGGCACTGCCACGCAGATGCCCACCGCTTCGCCATCGTACTCGGCGATCAGCGTGCACTCCGGCAATAGGAATGGCTTTAGTTCGTAGGCCATTTTCAGGAACTCATCACGACTGAACGGCACCGCGCCCCAGTTCTCGATCCAAGCCTCGGCATAGATTTTCACGAGGATCTCGATCTCCGTCTCAAGCTTGGCCAGGTTCGCCTGGCGAATCGTCACCTGGCCATTTCGAGCGCCTGCCCTCGCCAAACGCTCAAGATAGCGTAAGTCCATGTCGGAGAACGCCACCTCGCGCGCGAGCAAATCCTCCACCTTGGCCAAGCCGGCCGACTCGACGAGCCGCTGGTAGTACGGCGGGTTCCACGTCGTGAGCAGCGTCGGTGATTCGTCAAAATTCTCGATCAGCCATCCGCTCTCCTCGGTGATAGTGCAGCTCGG
>JAKUOU010000059.1 GCA_022451065.1 Pedosphaera sp.
GGTTATAAACTGCTGCTGCCGGTCGTCATCGGTAATCAACGGCCTTGGCATCCATATGAATCTTTGAAAATCCGATTTGGCTTGGAATCTTTCCGTGGCCAGATCGTTTTGAATCTTTGCCATCGAGTGAGCGGCATCCTCGGGGATAATGCCGTACTTTTGACCAACGAGATGCACAGAGCAGTCCGCCTGGGTAAGCATCCCGCGAACGGCATCCTCCAGTTCCGCGCCGGAAGTCGGCAGCGGCCGGTCGGGCAGAACGTGATGCCCACGGTCGATCAATTCACGGTAGAGTTTCTCGCGGCCGGATTGTATGTCAGAAGTTACCGCCGCTAGATAGATCGTTCTGCCTGTTTTGGCGAGAGGTTCGGTCTGTTCCGGCGCACCACCACTCCGCATGTTTTTGAGAATCTGCGCGATCTCTGAGGCGAGGTCGTAGATGCGGGAGAAATAATTCTGTTTCGCGCGCTGCCCGAACGTCTCGTCGAACTCCATGATCCGGCCGGTTTCCTGGTCCTGCTCGAAAAACTCGAAGCCGAGGATCGCCTCGAACAACTTCGGCAGGTGCTCGACCGCCTCGTCGGCGTCAAACGGCGTCTTGACCACCTTAATGATCCGGGACTTGTCGCCGATGCGCACGCCGCTGCCATCCTCGGCCGACTTGTAAAATTCGTGAAGCTCCCGGTTGCACCACTCCGACTTGACGTACCTCGGGGAGAGGATCGAAATCATGACTTGGGCGTTCTTGAATTCGTTGACGATCTTGTCGTCGTATACGTCACTGCCGGAGAGCTTTCGGTCGCGCCATATCGTGGGAGACTCGCCGAGCAACTGGCTCAACTTGACCTCAAGCACGCGGTGAAACTTGGATATCCAACCCTTTTGATCCTCATCAAGAGACTGGTCATCCAAGTGTGCGTAGCTGATAAAAATATCATTCATAGCGTCATCTATAAATTACCAGAGAAAAAAACGCGCAAGAGAATTGTTAAAAGTATAAATGATAAATTTCAAGTTTAATAAAACCTATAGACTGTCTTATCGTTTACTCAACAAATCGAGGGCGGCTGCTGCAGTGGCGGTGACACCGGTGCGCAGGCTCGGCTCGATGTCCGGCGCGTAGGTGCTCGAGTGCACCATCGGCAGCGGTTTGCCGGCTGCGCGGAAGCGCTTGATCAAGTCGGGCGACACGGTGCCCAGTGCAAACATGAAGATCGGGATCTTGTGCTTGGTGCGACCGTACATGCCGAAGTCCTCGCCGCCCATTGTCGGCTGCCGCTTGATGAGCGTACCTCTTCCGAGCCATTCGGCCATCGTGTCGGTGGCTCGCTTGGCCAAGACGGGATCATTATAGGCCGACGGCGTGAACTCGTCCTTCACAGTCACAATCGGCAGCCGATCCTTGGCCAAGCCTGCTGCCTGCGCGGTGCCAAGGCTGATGCGCTTGATAGCGGCAAGAATCTGGTTGCGAACCTTGTCGGTGTACGACCGAACGGTCAGCTGTAACTTCACCTCGTTGGGAATGATATTGTGCTTTGTGCCCCCGTGAATCGAGCCGACGGTGACCACGGCAGGCTCGCGCGGATGCACCTCGCGACTGACGATCGTCTGTAGCGCGATGACAATCTGCGACGCGAGCACGATCGGGTCCTTCGACGCCTGTGGTTGCGAGCCGTGCCCTCCTTGTCCACGCACGGTGATGTCCACCGAGTCCACATTCGCGTACACGTAGCCGGAGTTGTAGCCGATTGTGCCGGCCGGCTGGTCGGATGCCACGTGCAGGGCGATGCAGTAGTCCGGAACCGGGAATCGCTTGAATAAGCCGTCGGCGAGCATCGCACGAGCACCGGCTCCGCGCTCCTCCGCAGGCTGGCCGATCATCACCAGCGTGCCGCTCCACACGTCGCGCAATTGGCCAAGCAGCCTCGCCGTGCCAACGAAGCTCGTCATGTGCACGTCGTGGCCGCAGGCGTGCATCGTGTAAACCGTGTTGCCCAAGTCATCGGCCATCTGTTTTTTGCTGGCGTGCGGCAGGCCGGTTTCCTCCTGCACCGGCAGGCCGTCCATGTCGGCACGGATGAGCAGTGTCGGTCCGTCGCCGTTCTTGAGTACGCCGACAAGGCCGTGGCCGCCGACACCGGAGGTGATCTGCAGCCCTGCCTCACCGAGTTCAGCGGCCAGACGCTTGGCCGTCTTGACCTCCATGAACGACAGCTCCGGATTAGCGTGAAGATGTTTGTACAGCGAAACGAGCGAAGGCAGCTCGTTATCAACGGCTGCGGCAACGCGGTCTTTGATCGAATCGGCTGCTTGAACAAGCGATAGGCTGAAACCAAGCGCCACAATGCAGGAGAGTATTCTGGCTTTCATCGTGAAATTGAGCTGCAAAAGCATCCGGCCTACTGCTTGGCCAGGCAAGGGTAAAGAGGGCCTCAATACTCGACTATTCGCCGCCAGACAGCGAGTCTTCCCGTCGAACCGTATCGGGCAATTTTTCATGAAACGTAACTTCATTTTGGTTTTATTTGCGGCGGTCATCATGGTCAAGCCGGCGGCGGAGCGGCCGAACTTTATTCTCTGCATGGCAGACGACCAGGGTTGGGGCGACACCGGCTACAACGGACATCCAATCCTCAAGACGCCGGTGATGGATGAGATGGCACGGAGCGGGCTGCGTTTCGACCGCTTTTACTCGGCGGCCGCGGTTTGCTCGCCGACACGCGGGAGTGTGATGACCGGGCGCAACCCGAACCGCTTCGGCTGCTTCGCTTGGGGCCACACCCTGAGACCGGAGGAAATCACCATCGCCGAGACGCTCAAGAAAGCCGGCTACACGACTGGACATTTTGGTAAGTGGCATATCGGCTCAGTGCGCGCCGACGGCGCGGCAAGCCCGGGCAACAGCGGGTTCGACGACTGGTTCTCGAGTCCGAACTTTTACGAGAACAGCCCGCTCTTCAGCCATAACGGGCAGGTGATCGAGACCGACGGCGAAAGCTCGCAGGTCACCACCGCCCTAGCGCTGGACTGGATCGCCAACGCGGCGAAGCGCGATCAACCGTTCCTCGCGGTGATTTGGTTCGGCAATCCGCACAGCCCACACGTCGCTGTCGAAAAGTACAAAAAAATGTACGCCGATCAGCCGGACGGAGCGGCGCATTTTTACGGCGAGATCACGGCGATGGACTCAGCACTTGGCGAACTGCGAAAAGGCATCCGCAAACTCGGCGTCGCCGACAACACAGTGCTCTGGTACTGCAGCGACAACGGCGCGATCCCTAGGGGCTCGACCGGCGGCCTGCGTGCGCGTAAAGGCAGCCTTTACGAGGGCGGCATCCGCGTACCGGCGATCATTGAGTGGCCGGCCCGCATCAAGTCGAACCGCATCACGAACATGAACGGCAACACGTCGGATATTTACCCGACATTGCTGGAATTAGCCAGCGCGCCAGTGCCAAAAAATCAGCCGGTACTCGACGGTAAAAGCCTCGTTCCGCTACTCTACGGCAAGGCCATGCGGCGCGAAAAACCGATGGGTTTTTGGAAGTATCAAGCCAAGGGGCGTGGCCGTAAAAGCCGGGCAATGCTTGAGGCACTGCGGCAGGAACAACTCGCCGGTAACCAAAAACCGGCCGAGCCTGAGGGCCAAATCGACAGGCAGTATCCGACCGACACTCTGCCGGGGCACAGCGCATGGATCGACGGCGACTACAAGCTGCACCGCTTGCCTGTGAAGAAAAAAAAGGGCGAGTTTGCCTACGAGCTTTACCACCTGGGGAACGATCCTCGGGAGCAGCAGAATCTGCTCGGCAACAACGAAAAATTGGCCGAGCAGATTGGCCGAATGAAAGCCGGCTTGGCCGCCTGGCAGAAGTCGGTGGTCAAGAGCCTCAACGGCGGTGACTACCGCTAATCCGCAAACTAAGCGCCTGGCGAAGCTGTGAGCCGCAAAAAGTCATTGCCGCCGGATGAGTCACTGATCCACACAGTTACCTCGGCCATCGAGCCGATTGACTTGGCCAAGCTGTTCCCGGTGGAGCAGCCGCTCGAGTTGGAACTGGGCTGCGGCGACGGGTCGTTCACGCTGCAATACGCCCTGACCCATCCCGAGCGAAACATCGTTGCGATTGAGCGACTACTTGGCCGCTTGGCCAAGCTGGATCGGAAGGGGCATCGGGCCGGTTTGAAAAACCTCCGACTGCTGCGGGCCGAGGCGGCATACCTGCTGGAGTACCTCTTGTTGCCAGGAGTGCTGGACTCGATTCATGTTTACTTTCCCGACCCGTGGCCAAAGAAGCGCCACCACAAAAACCGACTGATCAGCGAGCCGTTCCCGCCCTTGGCCAAACGACTTCTCAAAGACAAAGGCACCGTTTATTTGCGAACGGATAACGTTGAATATTTCGAGCAGATGTTGGGCGTGTTTAACGGTGCGACTGGGTTTGAGCCGACGGAAACGCCCGAGCCACTCAAGGCACTAGTGACCGACTTCGAGCGGGTATTCAACGCCCAAGGCATCCCAACAAACCACGCCGCATATTGGAAAACCGGCGGGTGAGTTAAATGTAGAGGGCCGCAGATCGTAAGGATTGGGAACAAGCCTAACTGCCAACCGCTCACTTCCCACTTTTCTCCGCCTGAAACTCGAGGCGCATAATAGAACCAGGCTTGAAGGTGGCACTTCCAAAGTATGGGCTTTGCGCCTCGACCCCGTCCGCGGCCCAGCGATTCAGCAAGAAGGAAAGCTGGCTGCCGTCACTAAAGTGAGCGCGCACCCGGCTCTCGATCGGCACGGTGGCGGCGGTTTTGCTCGTCGCCGGCTCGATCTGTTTTACACGGTCGAGTGGCACCGGGAAGCCGCCCTCGGGGGTGGTGACGTTGAGCCGGTCGCCATCGACGCCGGCGACCTGACCCTGCATGCGGTCGTTGTTGATCAGCTTGACGAGGTCATCCTTTGCGCCAATGGGATGGGTCGGCGGTCCCTTGAATCGGCCGTCCCATTCCTCGATGCGAAGGTTGCTGATACGCACCGCACCTCGGCCCTGGTGAACGATGCGTACGCCGCTGCCCTCGCCGGTGAATCCCTTTGTGTCGATCCATTTGCGGATCAGCTTGCCGTCGATCGCCACCGCGATCATCCGCTGCGGCTTGCTAGCAAAAAACTCGAGGCGCGACTTCGATTTGTTGCGGAAGCCGGGTACAGTTGCCTGGCCGAGATAGGTGAGTGGCTTGTGTTTTTTGACCGGAAGCAGGTTCACCGAATAGCTGTTGACCTGCACGCTGTAGAAGCCGCCGAAGTCCGGCTCATTCTCTTTTGTGGACAAGCTGATCGGCTGCAGAGAATCGGTGTAGAGCGCGAAGGCCAGGTGCATCGCACCGCTCCACTCGAGGTCAAACGAGATGCGCGAACGATCCGGCAGATTCAGGTCACGGGCGATGGAAGCGGCCGCCTTGGCGTGGAAACCGCCGTTGTGATAACGCCAGTTACCGGACTCGCCGATGGTCTCATTGTTGATTTTACCGTGCGTCCAGCCTTCATCGTTTTCCGGGCCACGAAAGATCGTCCTCAGCCCCTTGGGCAACGGTGCGATCTTGCGGACAGCACTACGCAACAACTGCATCCGGCCGGCGTGCCAGGTGTCGAATAGGAAATGTTGCTCCGTGGCACCGGCGAGGTTGCCGCGGAAGTGGTCGCCATTGACGAGTTGCACCTCGCAGAGGTTACCAGCAGCCAGTTGCCCGACAGCCGTGCCATCGAGGGTGATCCCGGTGACCTGGCCGATGTCGAAGCGCAGCGGAACCGCGGCGTCGGAGTGGCGCCAGGTAACGCCGGCGCCTTGGTCGTATGCAGCGAGGCTGCCCCGCAGCCAGTCCCCGTTTTTGAAATGAATGATCGATTTGTTTTCACCAGGCGAGCCGGCTTGGCCAAAGACAAGCGGCCAGGCGAGTGCGACGACAAGTAGCAGTTGAACCGCTAAGGAACGCCAAGGAATCTGAACGGAGAGCTTGGCCAAGCGGATGGGTCGCGCTTGACCAAACGAGAGCTGTTTCGTTGCGTCAATCATCCCATGGCCAAAGTTGGTCTGCGCCGCCGGCGTTGGTCTCGCTGGTTTTTTGTGATGTACCGAGGTTGAACTGCAGCCGCCGGATATAATGCGATTCGAACGTCACCGGGCCGAAGTTCCGGCTGCGACCGGTGAGCGTGCTGCCCTCCCATTGCTTGAGATCGAATGACACCGCCGCGCCGCCGGCAAAGTGCGCGCGCACCTCCCACGGCCGCTTGGCCTCCGGCCTGGCTTCCGGCTTGGTGAGGGCCACGCGCGTGATGCGCTCGAGTGGAATAGTGAGATCCGCGCCGAGCGAGTTGATCACGACTGTCCGCCCGTCCATCGATTTTAGCTTGCCCGGCACCTCGTCGCGGTTCTTGAGAAAAATCATGTCCTCAGAGCCGTCGTTCACGGCGAGCTGGACCGGGTCGGAATGGCCGTCCCACGCCGACACGCGCAGATTGCTCACACGCACGATAGGACCGTTGAGCTGCGAGAAAAATGCCATGCCTGAGCCGGTGGCAGCAAAGCCGTTTGTGTCGCGCCAATTGCGAACAAGCTTGCGGTCAATGTAGAGTTCCATCTCGGCCTTGTCTCGGTTGATGCGGATCTCGACCTGCACGCGGTTCTTCGTCTGCATCTCGGGAATCTGCCCCTGGCCAAGGTTGCGGACTCCGGCGCCGCTCTGCACGCGCTGCAAACTGACGTAGCCACGGCTAATGTAGAACATATACGAGTTGCTTCGGTAGTCGAACCGGTCGAGCGACGAGGTGTACACCGGCACGATCAGGCTGAACGTGCCGTTCCACTGCAGATCGAACTCGATGCGCGACGAGCCCTTCAGGCCGAAGTCACGGCCCAGCACACCGACACCCTCGGAGATGAACACGCCGTCGCGGTACTTCCATGCCTTGGGATCACGGCCCAGCCGCCAGCCGGCCATGGTCGTCGGCCCCTCGTAAAGGATACGGAAGCCGGGCGAGAGGAACGCAAGCGACTGAAGTACGTCGCGGGGCGCGGACAACTGCTCGTTGAACCACGTGGAAAACTGGACGCGCTGCCCATCCAGCGCGATCAAGTTACCTAGCACCTCGTCGCCGTTGTGAAAGCGGATGTGTACGGTCGGCTCGGTCGGGCGCTTCACTGGGCGCGCGCCCTCGAAGCGAATCCAAGCCAGATTGTCCGGTCGAAAATCGACCGGCTGGGCCAAATCTGTCCGTGCCCATCGGACACCGTCGCCGAGGCTGACTTGCTGCAACTCGCCGTGAAGCATTGAACCATCCAGGAAACGCACGAGGTCATCCCGGCCAGCCGCTTGGCCAAGCGCCTGAGCAAAGCAAAGCGCAACTGCCGCCAGGCCAAGCAACCGGCGAAATCCTCTCGTTGACTGGGCTGGTTTACCGCTCATAAATCGGCAGGAAGCGGTAGTTTAACGCCAGCGATAGCAGCGAGGCGGCAGTCCCGAAGGTGGTGCCAAACTGGCCGCTCCAACTTCCATCCGCGTTCTGGTTCTGCTTGAGAGTGGCGATGTTTTTACGGTTCCACTTGGTCCACTCCACCGGCGAGGCATGAAAGAAGGCCTGCGCACCATAGTACAAATAATACTGCCGATAACTTGACGTCTCCGGTGCTTTGCGGAGGTAGCCGAACGATTTCCTGAAGGTCGGACTGTCCTTCTCCTTGGCCAAGGCAAACACCAGTGTGCCGATGGCCGAGCGGGCGGCGTTGGGGCCTCGGTTGGACGTGTAGCCGAAACCGCCCTCGGGAGTCTGGCACGACTTAAAGTAGCGCAGGCCGGTCTGGATGGCCGACTCCGGCACGGCCAGGCCAGCGTTGCGCGCGGCGAACAGGGCAACCATTTGCGCGCCGCTCACGGTGGTGTCGGCATCGGTACTCTCAGGCGAGTAGCGCCAGCCACCGCGCGGGTTTTTTTTCTGCGCGTTTATGATCAGGGCAATGGCTTTCTCAAGTGCCGGGCCAAGCCGATCGTCCTCCACCGCGCCGTACGCCTCGGCCAAGGCCAGCGTCGCAAAGCCGTGGTTATACATCGTGGTACCGATGTAGCCGGTGGCCTTGTTCTGCCGGCTGACGATAAAGTTAAGTCCGCGCTTGATCGGCTGGCTGTACGGGCCGTGGACCGGATCGTCCCCGTGCGCGAGCATCGCCACCACCGCAAACCCAACCACCGCCGGCGACGTGCCGTATGGCTTGTCCTTGTAATTGCCGCCGGCGAGCTGGGACTGCACGAGAAACTGCAGACCCTTTGAGTACATGCGCTCGATCTCGTTGGGCAACAGATCGCTCGACTCCTCAAACAGCTTTTGCGCTTGGACCGGAACGGCCACTGCAAGGCACATCGCGATGAGAAGCCACAGCCGCGTCCGCCTCATCGCTTCCCGTCTCCCTCAATAGCCTCCACCGCCTTGAAATAATCCTGCAACACCTCGCGAAACTCCTCCGGCAGCCGCGCAGCCGCGCCACTGCCCCTGCTGATAGAACGCTCGCCCTCCTCGCGGCCTACAGCGTCGCCGGTCAACGCCGAGGCGGACTGGCTTGTCGTGCCGCCAGCCTGGCTACCGCCGCCGGTTTGGTTCTGCTGCATACCCTGGCCCATCTGCTGTTTCATGGCCATCATAGCCATCATGAACGCCATTTCCTGCTGGGCCTGCGACTGGCCCTGCTGGCCGCTGTCGCGCTTGACCTCCTCGTTGATGAGGTTGATGACATCGGACATGAAACGGATAGTGCCGGTCTGGGCGTCGGTGGTGACCGAGTCGGTCTGCGGCTTGTCTAGCAGATTGTCAGTGATCTCCATCGAGTCGAACGTCTCCTGTAACGGATCGAGCATGGCCGGCTCGGTGCTCTCGAACTGCATCCGGTTCAGCTCGAGCATCGAGTCGGCGTGCATCTGCATGAGCCGCTCAACGCCCCCCGTGTAAATATCGGTTTCCGCCTTCTGCTGCTCAAGCAGGACAGTTTGCTGCCTGTGCCGGAGCTCACTCTCGCGCAGGCGCAGCATGGAGAACAATAGTTTCATCAGGTCGTTCATTTTTTTCTCGCCGCCCTGGCCGCCGCCCTGGCCGCCGCTGTCGGAATCCTTCTTTGGCGGCTCGAGTTTCTTCGCCCATTCCTCGAAATTGCCGGACCAGTCACCGAGGTTGCGGATGGCCAACATGGAGATGTTAGATGCAATCTGCTGCTCGATCTCTTCGAGCGACTGGCCGGTTTTCTCGGTCTCCATCTCGCGGCTGACCTCACCGTACTGGCCCTTGCCGGTGCGCTCGTAAAAGCGGCTGATCTCTCCCTGCAACTCGACAGCCTTGGCCTGCGTGCGGCCCTGCGACTTGGTGAAGCGGGTGTTAGCGCGGGTGTAGCGCTCCGGCAAATTCTCAGGTGTTAGGCCGATGGTTTCCTGGATGATGTCCTTGATTTTTTTGCGTAGCGCGATTTCCTCCTTGCTGATCTTTCGCAGCCGCTGGGCCAGCGTGAGGGCCTGAAGGTTGTCGAGATCCTTGTTCACCTTGTCCTGCAGATCGGCCAGTTCGTCGAGCGCCTCCTCCTCCTTCTCGAGAGCTTCGGCAAGGTTCTCCTTTTTCTCCTGCGGCTCGCCACCCTCTGCCGCTTGGCCAAGCTTGGATTGCGCCTGCTTCATCTGTTGGTCGGCCAACTCGTTCATCTTTTGCAGGTTCTGGGCCCAGTCGCGCAGCGTCTGCTCGTCGAAGGCCGGGTTGCGCATGGCCTCCATCAGTGCCTTGGCGCCCTCCTGGGCCAAGTCTTTCAACTCCTCGGCGTTGCCGCGCTGCTCATCGGCGGTTTTCTCGATCTTCTCGGTGGTCTTGCGCTTGGCCAAAGTGTCGTTGTCAGAGTCAGCCAGTTCGCGCGTGTCCTCAGCGATGTCCTCCTCAGTTCTCGAAACCTCCTCGAGATTCTCCAGAATAGACTCCAGTTTTTGGCGAACCATCTCGGCATGATCCTCGGTACCGAGGATGTGCAGCCGGTACGGCATCGTTCGGCTTGGCTTGCGGCCGGGCAGATGGTCGGTCGCCCAGACGGCCAACTCGACAGTGGTGTCCTTGCCGATACCGAGCACCGCCGGGCTGAAGTGAAAGCCGGTCTCGAACTCGGTCTCCTGCGTGCCCTTGGCCCGGGCCGTAAGAGCAGCAGCGATTTGCAGCGGCTGCTCCTCCGCCTGGCCAAGCGCGCGCCACTCGATGCCGGTCTCCTTCACACCGAAATCATCGCGAACGGTGGCATTCAGTTCGAGTACCTCGGTCTCGAGGATGGCCAGGTCGCGGCCCAGCGTGCCGAGGTCGGGTCGCGGCGCGAGATCGTCGATCGCCTCGACGTTCAACTGCCACGCGGCAGCCCCAGCGAGGTCATACTTGTCAAGCCACGTGAAAACAAAGTGCGACGTGCCGTCCACCTCATGTGCTGGGCTGGAAAAATTGTCGTTGCGAACAGTCATCGGCCTGGCCACCTCGTCGATGGCCACCTCCGCCTGATTGAGATCGCGAGAGACACGGCCATGGAATGACACCGTGCTGCCGCGCAGCACCGGCAGGAAAGCAGCCTGCACCGTCTCGTTACGCTCCGGATGTCGCAGGTACGCGGGTAGCTCGATGCGGGCGTGCAACTCGCGCATCGCAGGCCGTTGTACCGGGCGAACCGTGACCTCGTGCCTGGCGTCACCAACATTCACCGTCAGATCACCGTCCTCAACCTGGCCGGAGACGGTGAAGTTGACATTCGTACCGGCGATGTCAGCGCGGACCGGCTTGCTTTCGTTGAACCGGTGCCAAGCGGTGGCGGGTCTCCAGAACGAGCGGTACTCGACCGCGCCGTTCACGTCGAACGGCTCGCCCTTAGCCACAACCATCTCGTTGGTGAACCCGGTGAGTCCCACGAGCGTGTGCCTTGGGATATCGGCCACCGGCTGGCCCCAGCGCTTTAGTGTATTCCAGCCAGCCTGCGGGATGATTCCCCAGACGGCCACCGCCACCGCAACAAGTGTTGCCGCAACAACGGCCCGTTGCCGCGCCGGGCGCGGGTTGACCGTTTGTTTAAAATCGAGCTTCAGCGCCTCACCGGCGACCTGTCCAATCGCCGCCCGGTAGAGTGACGGGGAAAAGATGGCCGGGCGTTTTTCCTCATCAGCCAATTCGACGATGCCGAGCAGCCGGTCGCCGAGCCGCCGGTACCGCCTCTGGACCAGCCTGGCTAGGGCGCGCGTGTCGCGCCTTTGGAACACCCAACGGGCCGTCCACCACACCAGCGAGCCGAGCGTGATGCCGATGCCGGTCGCGAGCAGGCCAAGTCGGAGCCAGCCCGGGCTGTCCCACAGACGGTCGGAGAAAAATAGGACGAGATACGAGCCGAACAACCCGGCCGCGGCGAGGCACACCGCCATCGCCGTCTCGACACGCCACAGTCGACGCTCCACCACGGCAAACTGCTGGCGCAACGCGTCCGGGATGTTCTCCCGGGAAAACTGTTCCTTGTGGCTCATACCGACAAACAAAGTGAGCGGTGCGAAAGTCTAGTCATACAACGCCACGACGCAATGCGGAATTGGCTATTCCGTCTTTCCCCGGAATAACAGCCCCTTTCCGGCACCAAGGCATAATGCCGGTAAGAATGACTTGACGTTTTACAAACGCAAAACAAGCCTGTCACTTCAACGGGCCGTTGGTTTTTTGTCTGTTTTACGATGAAATAGAGATATCCTTACGAAGGAACTGATGATGAAAACATCGAAGGCATTCACGCTGATTGAACTGCTGGTGGTCATTGCGATCATCGCCATCCTGGCGTCCCTGCTGCTGCCGGCGTTGTCGCGGGCCAAATGGAAGGCCAAGCAGGTCTCCTGCATGAACAACCAAAAACAGATGGGGATCGGCAGCCAATCCTACGCGAATCAAGACCAACGGGGCGCACTCTCGGGCGCTGACTGGAACGGGCCAAACTTCAATGCCGCCTGTGACGATGACATGAACTGGCTGTTCCCAGCATTCCTGCCCAACCTCAAGTCGGTGACCTGTCCCGACACTCAAAATTTCATCCGCACCCAAGACAAACGGGGCAGGAACCTCGCTGTCCGCGTCACCGACCGGCGCTATATCGAGCGGCTCCATGGTCAGACGGAAATCTACACCGACCTGCTCAGTTTCGCCTACAGCAAGGAGGCGCATCCGGGCATCAGTTATGAGATTTTTGGGTGCATGAACTGGAATGGGGTTCCCAACAAGCGTTACACAAAAGGGTTCCCGTATGTCGGGCCTTCCGGCTGCCAGGGTATCCTTAAAACCGAGTCCGTGATCAGCCGCTACGTTCACGCCAACACCGAGTTCGGATTGAAAGGGCACGTGACCGGCCCGTCCGAGATTTGGCTGATCAAGGAGGCCGATTATTCCTATCCCGGCGCGATGAACAATTATCCGGACGAGGGCGACAACCACGGCGCCGACGGCGAAAACGTTCTATTCGCCGATGCACACGTGGAATTCGTTAAGCGAGAAAACTACAACTACAGCCTGGCACTAGGCAACGACGCCCTACACTACGGACCACGCTGAAACACAAGTAGCTCAAGTTAGTCGCTAGGCCGCCCTCCTACCGGTATTTGTTCCACACCTCCGGCACCGCGGTATTCGTTATCATCCTCTTCAACGGCATGACCTAACAGGGTTGGTGTCCCCAGTCGGTCTCCTTGAGTGACTCCTCATATTGGGCCATCTGCTCCTCTTTCGACAACTCCTTGGCCGGCTTGGCCGGGGTGATCACCAGCAATTCGTGGCACAACGGGCATGAAGCCTCATTGCCCAACTCGGACTCTTCAAACTGCGGTTGGCCGCCGCAGGCGCTGCAATTCACGGTGATCACTTGCAGAATAATGCATCACCTGCATGCGCCCCGTCAAGAATCGGTTCAGACTGGGGAGGGCCAATCATTCGACGGTCAGCGGGCCGTCGAAGTGGGTAAGGCTGATCACCTCAGTCTTAGCCTTGTGAGGGCCGTGGAGCTCACCCCTGGGCGCGTGAAACAGAGTCCCTTGCGTGTACACTTTTTCAGACTCCTCCCACTCGCCGGAGAGCACGTAAGCCCACTCATTAGCTAGGGGATGCGTGTGTGCCGGGATGATTGAGCCGGCCTCAAACTTTCGCAGCACTGTCACTGAGCCGGTCGATTCGTCCTTGTGTAGAATCTTCAACTCCACACCGTCGTACGGGCCGGGCTGCCACTGCTTGCTGTCCACCTGAGTGATGTACTGGAACATTACTCGTCCTTCACCGGGTTGGTCAGTTGCCCTATGCCTTCGATCTCGATGGTGATCTCGTCACCGTCCTTGAGCAGCACCGGAGGAGTGCGAGCGAAGCCGACGCCGTGCGGCGTGCCAGTGAGGATCACGGTGCCGGCAGCAAGCTTGGTACTACCACTGAGGAACTCAATCAGCGTAGGCACGTCAAAGATCATGTCGTCAGTGTTCCAATCCTGCATCACCTCGCCGTTGAGGACGGTCTTGATGCCGAGCGCGTTCGGGTTAGGAATCTCATCTCGAGTGACCAACACCGGGCCAAGCGGGCAAAAGGTGTCGAATGTCTTGCCGCGGCACCACTGGCCACCCCCCCCGCCCTTCTGCCAGTCGCGAGCGCTGACATCGTTGGCGCAGGTATAGCCGAGCACATAGTCGAGCGCGTCGCCTTTCGACACGTTTTTGCAGTCCCTGCCGATGACGACGGCGAGCTCGCACTCGTAGTCCACCGAGTCGCTCTTGAGCCTGGTGGGCAGGAGGATCGGGTCACCCGGGTTTTGCACGGTGCTTGGCATCTTCATGAACAGCACAGGGTGCTCCGGGATGTCCGCACCTCCCTCCTCGGCGTGTTTGCGGTAGTTGAGGCCGATGCACAAAACCGTGGCCGGCTTCACCGGCGCGAGTTGTTTTGTAACCGTGGCCGCCTCGCCAGTGTCGGTGTAGTCGCTGAAAATACAGCCCTCGATGCGAGTCACTGAATCGTCGTTGTGCTGTGCACCGTAGTGCGACTCCCCCTGTTCATCCAAAAAACGAATAATCTTCATCAGTAGAAATACGAGTGAGAAAACCTACCAGCGCGCCTGGTCAAGCGACAAGGAAAAGCCGGGACATATCACTTGCCCGGCTGCTTTCTGGGACGCTTGGCTCTTGGCTGCGGCTTGGAAGTGCCCCATTTGGCCAAGCGATCCTTCTCGTGCCTCTTGCGCTTCGCGTCGAGAAATATCCCCGCGCGAACCGGTTCGTGGGACGCCGCCGCGAATCTCTTCATTTCAGCCAGCAGCTCTGGGTGCTTGACCGACTGGTCGGTCGTCTCACTGATGTCCTTGTCCAGGTCGTACAACGCCCACGGCCGGTTTTTATTTGTCTGAATGGCTTTCCATCGGCCCTTTCGAACGGCTGTTTGCCTGCCAAACTCCCAGTATAGCATTTTGTGTTTTTCCTGTTCTCCAGCACCGACCAATGTCGGGAGAAACGACAAGCCGTCGATATCGCGCGGAGCCTTCGCGCCAGTGAGCGCTGCCAGGGTCGGCATCACGTCAGGCTGATAAAAAATGAGGTCACTCACTTGGCCGGCCTTGATTTTGCCCGGCCAACGAACGAGATACGGGATGCGAAGGCCGCCCTCATACAGGTTGCCCTTGCCGCCGCGAAACTCGACGCCGGTTCTCGGATTGACGTTCGGCCCAAAAAAACCGCGAGGATGCTTGCCACTGCGGAAACGGTCCTGCCCGCCGTTGTCGCCGGTGAAAAAAACGATCGTGTCGTCCTCGAGTTTCAACTCGCGTAACAGGTCGAGCACTTGGCCGACGTTGTAATCAACCATGCTCACCATCGCCGCATAGTTCTTCACGTCCTGCACGATGCTCGGATCGTTGATCCACTTTTCACCCCTGTAGAGTTCCCAGGCTGGGTCGTCCTTCGGGATGTCGTACATGCCGTGCGGCGGTGTGATCGGGAAGTAGCAAAAGAACGGCTTGTCCTTGTTTGTCCGGATGAACTTCAACCCTTCCTCCATGATGGGATAATGCGAGTATGTTTTGCCCGATCGGCCGCCGATATTGCCGTCAAGTTTCACCTCTTCGCTGTTGCGAATGAGGTACGGCGGATAAAATGAATGCGCATGCACCTGATCGTAGTAGCCATAAAAAACGTCGAAACCATGCTGCTCCGGCACGCCAGTCGAGTCGCGACCACCGCAACCCCACTTGCCAAAACCGCCCGTGGCGTAGCCGATTCCCTTGAGCATCGAGGCGATCGTTGGTTCACCGGCACGTAGCGGAGTCCCACCACCATTGGCGCGAACCGAGGCGTGCCCCGCGTGCTTGCCGGTCATCAGATTACACCGAAGCGGCGCGCAGACCGGCGCCCCCGCCAACGCCGACGTGAAACGAATGCCCTCCGCCGCAAAGCGGTCGATATTGGGTGTCTTGATATACGAATTGCCCATGTGCGACAGCTCGTAGTACGCAAGCTCGTCGGACATGATATAAACAATGTTCGGCTTCCTCGCTGCCTGCGTCGTGATCACCGAAATCACCAAAACCGCAGTTGATAAAATGAATCGGAAACGCATGACCGGAAGACTACCCACTAATACTTGGCGAGAAAACGGAAAAAACAGATGGATCAAAAACTCAACCTGGGCGGCGCTCAATCTTCTCTGCCAACCCAGCGATCTTATACTTGATAGCCTAGCAGCCCTCCAAATGTTGACCTCCCCACACCCTATCAACAGCACGGCTGCAATTGTTGTTACCAGTTATTTCACTTCCCTTCAGCTTTCAATTCTTCACCTGTCTTTCCCCCGTGTTTGCGGAGAAGGTCGACGATTATTTTGTTTTTATTTCTGTTAGCCCAATCCAGCGGTGTTTCTCCAAATCTAATGGTTACGTTAACATCCGCCTCTTTGGCGATAAGTAGCTCGACGATTTCCTGATAACCAACAGAAGCTGCTTTATGCAAGGGAGTCGTACCTCCGTTACCGTTCAAGTTTGCCCCTTTTTCGATAAGCAGTTCGACCATCCCTGTTAAACCTTTGCTGACGGCAGTAAACAAGGGCGTCTCTGCATAAGCATCCTGTGCATTTACATCCGCTCCATTGGCTACCAGTAATTCAACAATTGTCTTACGACGATAATTTACGGCAGTAAACAAGGGCGTCTCCTTCCGCTCACCGCCTTTTGCCCCCACATCAGCACCTTTGGCAATAAGCAGTTCTGCGGTTTCCATATGACCTGCGCGAGCTGCAAGATGCAGGGCAGTCACGCCATCAGCATCCTTTGCGTTCACATCTGCATTTTTGGATATTAGAAATTCAGCAACTTTTTTTTGGCCTCCGCGAGCCGTATAGTGCAGGGCAGTTGAACCCCATTTATTATTCGCATCCACCACTGTGCCAGCTGCAAGGTGCTGTTCGACTACTGAAATGTTCCCCTTCCAAGCAGCCTGGTGTATTGAAATACTTGGCACTTCAACTTTGGCTTTCTTTTGTGCGAACAGCCATTTCATAAACTCGGTCTCCCCATCACAGCGATCGCTGCTGAGTTGGGTGCTGCCATTATCACTGCCGGTAATCATTTTTTTGGCAACGCCATGTCCGTCACCAGCCCAGGTCGTAAACTTCATGTTTCCGCCCAATTTTTTCATCTCAGCAAAAAGTTTCTGATCACGCTCGATTGGACAAACCTTATCCTTGTCCCCATGAAAGGACCATATCGGGATGTCCTTAATCAATGAGGCATTGATAAACTCTTCGGTCTGAGGCCGGCCGGCCCCGGCCGAAGGCGCCGCCGCCGCGAAATAACCGGGATCAATTTGTATGAGGATATACGTCCCATGCCCCCCCATTGAATGCCCAAGGATATAGATCCTGTCCATGTCAACAGATGGCAATGCCGCAATGACATCTTTGATGTTCTTGAGATCTGCAGCACCCCATAGACGGGTTGTCTGGGGGGCTAGCACATAGCAGGGATAATCGGAGCGCCTCTGCTCTTGGGTAAGAAGCTTGTTCCAATCGCGCAGTTGTTTCCGGTTATCCGTCCCTCTGCCGCCGGCACCATGCAATGAAACAATAACCGGGTAGCGCTTGTTTGAATCGTAACCCAGAGGTTTCATGAGTCGGTATGACTTTTTGCCATCGACATGAGGCTCATAAAGATCAACCCAATCTTCCGAAACCTTCCCGGCCGAGCCGGGCAACTGACCCGGGGTTTCCTTGCCCTGCCTGCTGTAGAGAATTTCATACACCGCCTCCGGCGAACGGGTTTGACCGGTGCTCTCGTCAAACCATGGTGAACCACCAGTAAAGACACGATCGACCGGGATTTTCTTTCCGCCCTTCACCCACTCCTCAAAGGTCGGAGGGGCGGCGACAGAAAAGTTAATACCAACCAGTAAGATGGCTACGATTGTTGTGATTATTTGTTTCATCTCCTTTCAGCTTTCAATTCTTTGCCCGTCTTGCCGCCATGCTTGCGAATGAGGTCGGCAGTTTCTCCATTGGCCAAGTCCAATGGGGTGTCACCATTGTTATCCAGCGCATTCATATCTGGAGCCCTATTAATCAGCATTTCAGCGATTTCCAAGTGAGAATACTCCGCCGCATCATGTAAAGGTGTACAACCATATTTATCCTTGGCATTCACATCTACTTCATTATTTATCAATAATTCGACGACCTCTGTGTAACCCCAAAAAGCCGCACGATGCAAGGGAGTGTCTCTCCACTTACCAGCCCTAACATTCTTATTCGCTCCAGCGGCTAAATGCTTTTTTACTGCTTCGATATCCCCTTCTTCGGCAGCACGATGTAATGACTTTGCATTTGATTGCAATGGCCCACACCCCATCAACAGCACGGCTGCGATTGTTGTGATTAAGAGGTGTTTCATTGACTCGCCCAAATCTCATCTTAATTGTTTATTGATAGAAATGGATTAGGGTTCCATTTTTCGACTAATTGGTGCCTCATCGACTCCACAAGAGGGTATGAATTTACGAGACATTGTTGAAGCAAATAAATTAATGAGAAAGAGTACTCGAAAGACAGTTCACAAGAGGGAAACCTGTATTGCTTTGACCTTCAAACCCGGGGAGTGAACCCTCTTCAACTACTGGATCTTGATTAACCGGTAAAACCGTTGCCGTCCGGGGGTGGCATCAAAAGGCTCTAACGTGTACTCGCCTTTGCCATCCGCATTGCATTTCTCCACACCGCCAATGACCCGCCACTTATTTAGGTCGTTTGACTCCTCAACAACAAATTCCTGATTGGGGGCACCGCTGATCTGCAGCCTAGGCCCAATATCAGCCTGCATGATAACATCCAAAAACCGGATCGGAGTTTTGTCCTCAGGAATCTCCTCATCAACTTTAACATCCTCCAGGGTCTCACGGATTTCATTCAGGGACGCTCCGGACCTACCCGTGTTGCGCAAGCCCTGACCGTAGGATGGCCAGGGGGCATCAAAATCCAAGGTGATCCCGGTCTGGACCATGAAAAGGAGGCCGCTTTCAGTTCCAAAAAACACCCTACCATCACCAAGAATGGCACTTGAGGAAAAAGTGATTCCAGCTGGTTCGCCTTCCGCACTCAACGGCATGAAATCCCAAAGGGTGTCCCCTTCCCTACTTAACGCGTAAAAACTGTCATTGGTGCAACCAAGGAAAATGGAACCGTCCCTGGCAAGTGTCGGTGAAACGGATTGAGCCCAGGAATCTCCCGGTATTTTCAACAGTGGATTAGCTGCTTCCTCGGCAGCGTCAAAGCTCCAGACCTGCTGGTCATCACTGGCCAGAATGGCATGATTTTCC
This sequence comes from Pedosphaera sp., assembly GCA_022451065.1. Lineage (GTDB taxonomy): Bacteria > Verrucomicrobiota > Verrucomicrobiia > Limisphaerales > UBA1096 > UBA1096. Next base: position 18,892 of record JAKUOU010000059.1, read on the forward strand.
CGGTCAATAACCGGCGATCGCCATATCTCATAAAATGTTTTCCTTTTCCATTTTAGAGTACAGTCGGGGGTCAGACAGTGAAGAACCCCGTCCTGGCTCAGGTCGCCAAAATAAACGTTCCCTTTCCCATCTATGGCAGCGCGAGCGGCAACCGGGCTCGCCTCATAAATTTTTCCATGCCGTTTTGCAATGTTGCCCTGATCAACCACCCCATGAAATTTCCCATCCAGATCCCCGAAATAAATAACGTCATTACTGGAGATTACCGGGGAAGCAAGAATGGGGCCTGTGTTGCTATTGAAACGCCACTTTTCCTCCCCGGTTTCCGGACTCACTGCATAGAGGTTGCCGTCTAACCAACCGAAATAAATTGTGTTGTCCTTGCCAATGACAGGTGAGGGCGAGATGACTGCAAAATCGTCGGAAAGGATTCGTCTGTAATAATCGAAATGAAAGGATTCATCATCCTTCAAATTTTCCCAGGATTTTTCCGGTGAAAACTCCCAGACCACACCCCCGGTTTCCGGGTCAAAGCAATACAGGTTTCCCTGTTGGGAGATGACGTACACCCTACCGCGATTGCCAATCGCCGGGGAACCCTCGATGGGTGAATCGACTTGCGTGTGCCAGGACGGGACAAGGTTTTCGTCAACAGCGTAAAGATGACTGTCAAGTGAACCGTAATAGACCCAGCCCCTGTGATCGACCGCTGGTGTGGAATGAATCGCATCCCCAGCACCGGCTATCACTTGGTAAAACCAAATGTCAGGAGGCGTTTGAACCGTCAGACGCGCCGACTCAGATTCAATCATCCTGTCGCCTTGTCTAACTTGAACCGTGTAGAAACCCTCATCCTCATACTGGACATTGTTGAAGGGCACACGCGACTTGGTGGCTCCAAGAATTGGAACCTCCTCCTTGAACCACTGGTAAGCAAGAGAATCCCCACCGGCTACTATCACCTCAAAACCCGTGGTCTGGCCTGGAAAGGCCTGCTTGTCGGTCGGTTGTTTCTTGATGACCAGATTGGGCAGCACATTGATATAAACGGTTATCGAATTAACTGTGTAGTTGTTTTTATCATCAGGCACAAAGATGGCCGTCAAGGGCTGGTTGGCCCCGGCATCCATTACAACACCAGGGCCAGGGCTGTATGAAAGGTTGCCAGGAATGTCGACATCTACGATTGCGTTAAGTTGTGCCGCTCCCAGGGGTGCCCCATAAGTGATGGCCTCAGGGTCCGCCCAATGAATCTGTGGCAAAACCTTTTCAACTGTGATTGCGGTTTGAATTACCTTGGTGGAAAACCGAATCTGATCAACCGGTGTAAAGAGCGCTGTCAAGGTTTGGTCACGGCCCACATTCAGAACCCGGCCTGCGCCGGGTTGATAATCAAAGGTCCCCGGCACATTGGCAGTTGCGTTGAGTTGGACCGGGCCAAGGGGTATGCCATGAACGATAGACGATGGAGTCGGCCATTCGAGGATCAACTCACTGCTGACCACAGCAAGTTGACCGGGGGCGTGGGTTACCAGGTAATTTTCTGCGACGGCTCCGCCAACGGCTATGGGATAGACTCCGATCGGGCTGTCCGTCACCGCCGTTGTATCGATCTTTGGATGAGACAGGAGCACCGATTCGTCCTCACCGTTCACAAAACCTTCGATTCGATAGGTTAGTTCGGGATTAGGAATACCCTGAAGCTTCGACCTGTTCTCGGCAATCACCCTCAAAGGAGCGGGTTCGACATTAATCGACACCCGCACTTGGGAGGCTTCACCGCCGTCGACAGGCGTAAACTCCACACTCAACATCTGTCCATAGCCTATGGGGAGTACCCGCCCATCAGGGGGATCATAAACCAATGTGCCAGCCTTGCCGCTGACACTGGCATTTAGCTGGTTCGGGCCAAGGGGTGTTCCGTAGATGATGTCCTCAGGATTTTCCCAGAGAATAACACCCTCTTTTGGCGGTATGTATCCTTTAAGGACATTTATGTCGACCGGAAGCGAGAGGGATGACTTGCCCTGGTTGTCCTTTGCCCGGGCCGTTATCTGGTATTCCCCCGGCAACCCGGTGCGCCACCTCATCTGGTAAGGCGGGGCGAAACTATAGCCGGCAAGGTAGCCATTGATGAAGAACTCCACCTGGATTATCTCACCATCAGCATCACTGGCACTGGCCTCGATCAAAATGTCCGCTGGCGTGGTAAATTCCCCGCCGCCAGTCGGCTTTGTGATTTCCACATTCGGCAAGCGGTTCGGTTCAACGACACTAATCTGTATCACTCCTGATATCGCTTCCTGGTCAAGCTCATCGATGGCCCGTGCCATTAGAAGGTGTTCACCCAATGTCGCGCCCTCCCAGTTGAATTCATACGGTGCCTTGTCTATTGAAGCAATAACCTGCTCGGCGTCGAGAAATTCTAGTCGGGTTATATTGGAGCTTGCTGATGCAGCGATGGCCTCCAAGAAGATGGCTTCCCCCATCTCAAACGTCGTGCCGTTGCGGGGATGAACGATTGCCGTCACGGGCAAAGGGGCGGTGGATGTTGATTCAATAAGGCTGAGGGTTACCTTGTCACTTTCCGCACGACCCTTGGCATTG
>JAKUOU010000006.1 GCA_022451065.1 Pedosphaera sp.
GCCAAACGCCCGCCCTTCGAAAATGGTACCGTCTTCCAGTGCAAGGATGGCTCTTGGCCCTAAACCAGACATCGGCGAGGAGCCTAGAGGCACGGAACCCAATCGGCAAGCAAACGGCGAAACTGGAAAACAACCTGGCCAACCTCGATACGTGACAGCAAAACGGCATTCGCCTGATTTTAACCAAGCCGCGCTTGGCCAAGCGCGTGTCGTACACCGCTTTTGGCGGAAAAGATTCGAAGACTCTCTACATCGCCACCGGTAACCGGGTTTACAAGCGCCGAACCAAGCTCATCGGCGCGCAGCCGTGGCAGGCTCCGGTCAAACCGCCCGCCCTGGTTTGTAGGCCAAAACCTTCTGTTTTCAGTCATTTCAGCGCTATTAACCGTTGACACTCATAGGTTCGCGAGTAAGATTCCGCCCCTTTTTTCGGGGCTAAATGGCCAAACTGACCATCAACGACATAGATTTGCGAGGTAAACGCGTGCTGACCCGTGTGGACTACAATGTTCCCATGAGCGAGCAGGACGGCTTGATGATAATCAACGACGACACCCGCATCCTCGCAACCCTGCCGACGCTCAAATTGATGATCAATAGCGGCGCAAAGATCATCCTTACCGCACATCTTGGTCGCCCGAAAGGCGAGCGCGTGCCATCGATGAGCCTCCGCCCCGTAGCCGACAAACTAGCCGGGCTGATTGGCCAGCCGGTCGACTTCTGTGACCAGTGTATTGGCCAAGCGGCCCGGGATGCCGCAGCCAAACTCGAAGACGGCGGCCTGCTTCTATTGGAGAATGTCCGCTACCACGCAGAGGAAGAGCTCAACGACGCGGATTTCGCCGGGCAACTCGCCGGCGACGCTGACGTGTTCACGAATGACGCTTTCGGTGCCGCTCATCGTGCACACGCCTCCACTGCCGGAGTGGCCGGCATCATCGCCGCTCGTGGCGGTCAATGCGCAGCCGGTTTGTTGATGGAGCGCGAACTGCAATTTCTCGGTGACGAACTTGAGGCACCCGAAAGACCGTTTGTTGTCATTCTCGGCGGTGCAAAGGTCTCCGACAAAATCAAGGTGATCGATCACCTGCTCGAGAAGGCCGACACGATCATTATTGGCGGCGCGATGGCGTACACCTTCAAGCTGGCGCGTGGCTTTGCCGTGGGCGATTCACTGGTGGAGCCGGACAAAACCGATATCGCCCAGGCCGCGCTGGAAAAAGCCGCGGAACGCGGTGTCAAATTTCTACTGCCAACGGACAACATTATTTCACGAATGAACGACGGCGCCTGGGCTGATCCAAAAGTAAACAGCGCCGAGGACATCCCCGACGGCAGCGAGGGCGTGGACATTGGCCCCGAGTCGGTGGCCAGGTTTTGCGAAGTTATCGCTGGTGCAAAGACGATTCTGTGGAACGGCCCGATGGGTATCTTCGAGGACAGCCGATTTGCCAAAGGCACCTTCAGCGTGGCCAAGGCTGTGTGCGGGGCGACCGCCAGCGGAGCCAAGAGCATCATCGGCGGTGGCGACAGCGTGAAGGCGTTGAACGTGGCCGGCCTCGGCGATCAGGTCACGTTTATGAGCACCGGTGGCGGCGCGAGCCTAAAGTTTTTAGAGGGAAAAGAGCTGCCAGGCGTCGCGGCATTAACCGACAAGTAGTTTTTCAAATGGATAAGGAACGCAAACTGATCATTGCTGGCAACTGGAAGATGAACAAAACCGTTGCCGAGTCTCTCGACTTGGCCAACGGATTGGTCCGCGAACTGAAGGATGTAACGGAGGTGGACATTGCCATTTGCCCGCCTTTCACCGCGCTGAGCGAGGTGTCCAAAGTGGTCATCGACTCCAACATCCGGCTGGGGGCACAAAACATGAGCGAGAACGACTACGGCGCCCACACTGGCGAGATTGCCGCTGGGATGCTCAAGGAATTTTCCGCCAAGTACGTGATCCTCGGCCACTCCGAGCGGCGTCAATACCAGCGCGAGTCGGATGAATTGGTCGCCGCCAAGGCCAAGGCCGCCCACGAGACCGGCCTGAAACCGATCGTCTGCGTGGGAGAACAGCTCGAGGATCGCGAAAGTGGCCGCACTGAAGAGATCGTTGGTTCGCAAGTTCGCGGCAGCGTGGCAGGCTTGACCGCGGACCAAATGGAGGGCACGGTCGTTGCTTACGAGCCGGTCTGGGCAATTGGCACTGGCAAAACAGCCACGTCCGCCCAAGCGCAGGAAGTGCACGCGTTCATTCGCAACCTGCTGGGCGATATTTTTGACGAGGACACGGCCGTGCGTGTGCGTATCCAGTACGGCGGCAGCGTCAAGCCGGACAACGCACGAGAGTTGATGGGCCAAGCCGACGTGGATGGAGCCCTTGTGGGTGGCGCCTCGCTGGAGGTGAGAAAATTTTCCGAGATTATCCTGAACTCGATCTGACAAACAAGAACCGAAACTATGAGTTACCTGATTGGAATATTGACAATCGTCCTTGTCCTGAACTGCTTCTTACTCGTACTGCTGATCCTGATTCAGCTGCCGAAGAAGGAGTCCGGCTCCGGCCTAGCCTTCGGCGGTGGCGCGATGGATATGGCACTCGGTGCCGGCGCAGGGAACGTGCTGACCAAGCTCACCAAGATTTCCGCTGGGCTTTTCCTATTACTCTGTCTGGTGCTTGCCATCATCGGTAATCCCGGCAAGAGAGACATTAGCCAGCGCATTGGCGCCCAACCGCAATCGCCGGCAACCCCAAGCGCGACCACTGGTGCCGAAACCGATGCCACGCAGGTCCAAGCCGAGGTGAGCGGCAAGATAGATGACGCCCTGGCTGACTCTGCTGAAACCCTGGTACCCACAACCCCCCAGGCAGTCACGCCTCCGGCGACCCCGGAGAAACCGGTAGAGACACCAACCGCTCCACCCAAGGGCGAGGAGAAAAAATAAACGTAGCACCATGACTTTCAAAGGCGTTCCTATGCACCGGCTGGGAACGTTTTTTTTGTGCATTGGACTGCTTAGCCAAACAGGCTGTTTTCAGCGGCACGATCCGGCGGACTTCATCGTCATCAACGGCCCCGACCCCGAATCGCTCGATCCGGCTATCATCACCAGCCAGGCGGACGGACGGATCGTCTCCGCGATGTTCGAGGGGCTAACCCGCTTCAACGCTGTCAACGCCAAGGCTGAACCGGCCTTGGCCAAGCGCTGGGAAGTTAGCAAGGACAGCACTGTGTACACTTTCCATCTGCGCGATGGCCTCAAGTGGTCTACCGGCGGGCAGATCACCGCGCACGACGTGATTTACTCGTGGCGCCGTGCCATCAATCCCGCCACCGCCAGCGACTATGCCGGGATGCTCTTTTACATCAAGAATGCCGAGGCCATTAACAGTGGCAAAATCACCGACCTCAGTCGGCTCGGAGTACGGGCGATCGACGACAAAACCGTGCGTGTCGAGTTGATCGGCCCCACCCCGTTCTTCCTCGAGTTGTGCGCGTTTTGGACACTTGCCGTCGTCCCTGAAAAGGCGATCTCGCAGCACGGCGATCGTTGGTGCCTCCATAAACCGCTGCCGGTGAGTGGCTCGCATACGCTCGACTTTTGGCACGTGCGTGACCGCGTGCGCCTCCGGAAAAACAATCATTACTGGGACGCCGCCAACACCCGTAACAACGTTGTTGACTTCCTGCCGGTCGAGGTAGCGGCGACGGCAATTAACCTTTATGAAGCAGGCCAGGCGGATATTATTTGGGACAAGAGCCTCGTGCCGACCGAGTTGCTCGATGCCCTCAGCCACCGTCCCGACTATCACAAGTTCAATTATCTAGGCAGTTACTTCGTGCGATTTAATACCACGGAGAAACCACTGGACGACCCGCGCGTTCGCAAGGCCCTGGCTCTGGCCATTGACAAAGCCAGGGTGGTGGGCAAATACACCAAAGGAGGCGCGCGCTTGGCCAATCACTTCGTCCCGCCAGGCACCGCCAACTACACGTCACCCAGCGGCCTCACGCACGACCCCGTCTCGGCCAAGAGGCTGCTCGCTGAGGCTGGCTTCCCCGACGGCGAGGGCTTCCCGACTGACTTCGAGTACCTGTTTAACTCGGGCGAGGCAAACAGGAACATCGCGGTAGAGTTGCAGCGCATGTGGCGCGAAACTCTTGGCATCCAGGTCAAGCTGCGCCAGGCCGAACACAAGGTCTTCCTATCCGAGCAAGGCTCGCTCAACTACCACCTCTCCCGTAGCAGTTGGATCGGCGACTACAACGACCCCAACACCTTCCTCGACCTGTTCATGACCCAGAACGGCAACAACCGTACCGGCTGGTCCAGCGACAAGTACGACCGCCTCATCCGCCTGGCTAATGCCACCACCGACCCGGCCAAGCGCAACGAGCTGTTCCGCAGCGCGGAGACCATCCTTATCGCCGACGAGTTGCCGATCTTCCCGCTGTATTTTTACGTTGGCATCAATATTTACCACCCGGACCGCGTCGGCGGCATCCACCCAAATATTCTCGATATCCATCCAATCAGCGCCATTTACACTAAAGAACACCCTTCTACGGCGAAAAAGTGAAAAAACGTGTTTTAGCGCTTCACTTTTGCTTTGGTTTTTAAGACATTTGCCGCCCTTTTTCGCCGGGGAAGCAATTGGCAGTAGACCCAAACACTTTGGCCTTAGAGCTTTTTGACTCCCCTGAAACAGTTAAGATGAGTGAAATTAAAGAAAACGCCCCGTGGATGACATTCCGTCCGGAGATCAAGGTGCTGGACTGCACCGTTCGCGACGGGGGCCTGATCAACAACCATCTGTTCGAGGATGACTTCGTCAAGGCCGTTTACGACGCCGCCATCCAATCCGGCATCGATTATATGGAACTGGGTTACAAAGCGTCCAAGACCCAGTTCGCCCGGGAGGAGCACGGCGACTGGAAATTCTGCGATGAGGACAATCTACGTCGGATCGTTGGCGAAAACGACAGCCCGCTCAAGCTCACCGCCATGGCTGATGCCGGGAAGACGGACTACAAGACCGACATTCTCCCGGCTGAACAAAGTGTGCTCGACTGCATCCGCGTCGCCACCTATGCGCACCAGATCCCGACTGCTGTGGACATGATCAAGGACGCCCACGACAAGGGCTACGAGACCACCTGCAACATCATGGCCATCAGCACCGTTGCCGACTCGGAAATTGACAAGGCACTGGAGAGCCTGGCGGAGACACCGGTCAACACGGTTGTCGTTGTCGATAGCTATGGCGCGCTCTACCACGAACAGATTCGCGAGCTCGTCAAAAAATACGTTGCCATGGCCAACGCCACCGGCAAGGAGGTCGGCATCCACACACACAACAATATGCAACTGGCCTTTGCCAACACCATCGAGGCGATCATCCAGGGTGCCAACCGCATCGATGCCACCATGCTCGGTCTCGGCCGCGGCGCCGGCAACTGCCCAATGGAACTACTGCTCGGCTTCCTTAAAAACCCGAAGTTCGACCTCCGCCCGATTTTCAATCTGCTGCAGGAACACCTGATGCCCATGCGCCGCACCAAGGAATGGGGCGCCCTTATACCGTATGTGGTCACCGGCATCCTCAACCAGCACCCCCGCGCCGCCATGCGCGTCCGGGCCACTGAGGACAAAAACAAGTTTCTCCAGTTCTACGACGCCTGTATGTCGGAAGTATAAGCACATCCCACAAAGCTTTCCTAAAAAAGACCCAAAAGCTTATTTTTTGTCCTCTATTCCTCTTTGAATAGAACTAAGAAAAAGGAATGTTTTCAATTGACAATAAAATTACACCCTATTAATCGTTTGACGAGATAACTTATTAGAAATATGGAAACACTAGGATTACTCTTAATGGTGGTGGGCGGTATCGGCAGCCTGGTTACCTTCATAATTATTCTTATTGCAGCGTTTAAGGATAATATTTGGTGGGGGTTGGGAAGTTTATTTTGCGGGATTCCATGGCTTATTTTTTGCATAATGAATTTCGCAGAGGTGAAAAAACCATTCCTAATAAACATTGGTTGTGGTATTCTCTATTTTATCGGTGCATCGATGACTGTCTCCTCCGCCATGGGTGGCATGCCTTGAGTGGCGTGAATTTCGACCCGATGCAGCTGACACCCTGAGACAATTCATAACTTTTAATTAAGGCGGCTTTTATGGCCGCCTTTTTTATTGTGTCTACAAAGTCAACTACCTGGCAACAGCCTCGATCTTGGCTGCGGCATTGGCCCAGTTGATTGGCTTGTTGGGTAACAGGCCGAGATAGAGAATCGCCGCCACACAGAGGCCAAGCACGATCCGCGTTGGCCAAGCGATTGTCACCGGAGTTTCGACAGGTGCGTTTTTCGACCAGTAAATTGCACGGATTATACCGAAGTAATAGTAGATCGACACCACAACGCCGAACACAGCTACAGCCAACAGCGCAAAGTAACCGGCGTCACCGAACGCCTTGGCCGCCACAGATTTTACCAGCAGAAATTTCCCGAAGAATCCGGCTAACGGCGGAATTCCGGCCAGTGACACAGCGGCCAGCGCCAGCGTGAACGCCAGAAACGGCGAACGTTTGTTCAGGCCCGCGAGATAGGAAATATCCTCGTCCTCACCATCACGTGTGACGAGATTGATAATCATGAACGCCGCCACGAGCGTGAACAGGTAACCGGCGAGGTAGTACAGAATCGCCGCCGTGCCGTCGCCCGACTGGGCCACGATGCCCATTAGCAGGTAGCCAGCGTTGGCGATGCCGGAATAGGCCAGCAGTCGTTTGAGGTTGCGCTGCGGCAGGGCGCAAAGGTTGCCGTACAAAATCGTCAGCGCAGCGACCACCATTAGCATACCCGTCCACTGCTCCGTCAGTTCCGGGACAACGCTCCCGAACAGGCGGATCAGCAACACGAAGCCAGCCGCCTTCGAACCGACCGCGAGGAACGTCGTCGTTGGGGTCGGCGCACCCTGATACACATCCGGCGCCCAAACCTGAAACGGGAATGCGGCAATCTTGAACGCCAGCCCGGCAAACACGAACAGCATGCCAAACAAAAACACATTACTCCCCAGCAACCCGGCGTGCGCGTCGCGGATCACATCGAACTTCAGGCTGCCGGCCTCGCCAAACACAAGCGCGATGCCGTACACGAGGAACGCCGACGACACCGCGCCGAGGATCAGGTACTTCACTCCGGCCTCGAGCGAGTGCATCCGGTGCCGTTGAAAGCTGACGAGAATGTAAAACGTCACGGTGATCAACTCGATCGAGACGAACAGCAGGCTGAAGTCGTTGGCCGATGAGACAAACATCATCCCCGATAACGCAAACAGGATGAACGCGAGATACTCCGACACGCCACTCCTTAGCCGCGAGGCAAAGTCCACTGAAAAGACCAACACGAAGATCGCCGTCAACAGGAAGAACCGCTTGAAAAACAGCGCCAAGCCGTCGAGTCGGTAAATCCCGCCGAACGCCTCGCCATCTGCCAAGTCGGTGTAGCCACCGCGAAAGCTCAGCAGGAACACGAGGCCAAGCGCCCCGGCGGCGATGTAACCAAGCGACCTACGTGTCGACTCCGACAGGAACAAGTCGGCGAGCAAAACGAACAGCCCCAGCGCCACCACCATCACCTCGAGTTGAATAAATTGCAGTTGACCGCCCATGTCGCGTTACCTCACGGCCACCTCCGTGGCTTGCGCTTCGCTTGCATCGGCAGCCGGCTTGGCCAAGCGCACGATCTTCGTCACTTCGCTCTCGATGCCCTTGGTCAGCAGGCCAGGCGCAAAGCCAAACACCATTAGCGCGGCGAGCAGCAGACCAAGCGCAGTCGCAATCAGCGGGTTGACGTCGCTCGCCTTGGCCCAGTCGTCGCCACGCGGCCCGTGCAGGATGTTGCGAATGGCGCGCATCATGTACAGGCCGCCGATCACCAGCGCGCTCCACGCAGCGATGACCGTGATCGTCTTTAAGCCAGCCAACCAGGCAGCGAAAAAGATCGTCACCTCGCCGGCGAAATTGGCAAAACCGGGCAGGCCACAGCCAGCCAGCAGCGCCATCAGCAGAGCCGTGCCGGCAAGCGGCATTTGACGCAGCAAACCGCCCATTCGGCTCATGTCGAGCGAGCCTGTCTGGCGATACAAATGCCCGCTCAAGCCAAAGGCCAATGCGGCGAGCAGACCGTGGGCGATCATCACCAGCACCGCGCCGGTCAGGCCGATCACGTTCAGGCTGGCGATGCCGAGAAAAATGAAGCCCATGTGCGCGACGCTGGAGTTGCCGATGAGTTGGTTGAGGTCTTTTTGACGAACCGCGACCAGTCCGCAGTACAACAAATTGGCCAAGGCCAGCCACGCCAGTACCCCGAGCCAGTTTTGCGCGCCGGCCGGTGCCATTGGGATGGCCACGCGGATAAGCCCGTACAGGCCGAACTTCTTTAACACGCCAGCGTGCAGCATCGCGGTGGCGGTCGGCGCGGCGCCATAGCCAAGCGGTGCCCATGTGTGGAACGGCCATAGTGAAACCAGGATGCCGAAGCCAAACATCAGCAGCGGAAAAATCCACTGTTGCGCCGCCTCGTCGATCGGCGTTTCTCTCACTTTGGCGATCAAATCCGGGATACTGAACGACTCTGCGCCAGTCTGCACGTACACGCCGATCAGGCCGATCAGCGCCAGCAGCGCGCCGAGACTCAGGTAGAGCGTGATTTTGTAAGTCGCGTAATTGCGGTTCGCCCCCCTGCCCCATACGCCGATCATAATGAACGTTGGCACCAGCGCGAGTTCGTGGAAGAAGTAAAAGAAAAACAGATCCATCGAGGCGAACGCGCCGAGGATGCCGCCGATCATCAGGTTGAGCAGGATGTGGAACTCTTTCATCCGGTGCGTGATGTCATCCGCGCAGCAGGCAGCCGCAAAGGCCACGATTGCGCCCATCAAAATGATACCGATATTGATGCCGTCGGCAGCGAGATGAAAATGCAGCCCGAGGCTCTCGACCCAAGTCCACTTGGTCTCGAACTGCAACCCGCCGCCAACCTTGAACGAGCAAAACGCGATCAACGCACCCAGCAATGCCAAGCCGGACGCGCCCAGCGTGATGCCGCGGATCGTCCGAAGTTGGCTACCGGGCACAAACCCGACGGCCGCAGCGGCCAGCAGCGGCAACAAAACGATGATCAACAGCCAGTCCATTTTCCGGTCAACTCAACGTGAAAACCAAAAGCGCAGCCATGCCGATCGCAAACCAAAAGGCGTACGCCTTCAGATTTCCGGTCTGGGTCAGGCGCAACACGCGCCCCGCCAATTCGGTCGTACCGTGCGTACCGCGCACCATCAGCCCGGCAATCACCCGGCGGTCGATGGCTTCCGCCAGCTTGGCCAAGTTCTCCTGCACCCTGTCGATGAGCCATTGATACATCTCATCGAACCAAAATCGTCCGCGCATCGCCTTGGCTAACCAGACAAACCTGGCCGGGAGGGGATCGGCCTTGGCTCCGCTGTACACGGTATTGGCCACCAGCATGCCAAACACCAGCATCACAAGAGAGGCGCAAAGCACCAGCGGGTTCGGTGCATGCGCGTTGTAGTAGCCGGCGAGTACCGACGGCACGGCGAGCACAAGGAGCGGTACGGTCATCAAAGCCGGACTCTCCTTAGCGCGTTTGGCCTGTGCCGAGCGCGGCTCACCCATGAATGCCACAATGAAGAGTCTCGTCATGTAAAACGTCGTCAGCAAGGCGACGAACACAGCAACAAGGAACAACAAAAGATTGCTCTGTAGGGCGACATCGATGATGGCTTCCTTGCTGAAAAAACCGCTGAACAATGGCACGCCGCAAAGCGCCATGGTGCCGATAAAAAACGTCCAGTATGTTCTGGGCATTCGATCGCGCAAACCGCCCATTTTCCAAATGTCCTGCTCGTGATGTAGCGCCACGATCACCGAGCCGGCCCCGAGGAAGAGTAACGCCTTGAAAGAGGCATGCGTGCTCAGGTGAAACATAGCCGCATCGGGCGAGCCCAGCCCAACCGCCATAACCATGTAGCCCAGTTGTGAGAGCGTCGAGTAGGCCAGGATGCGCTTGATATCGTCCTGCTGAACGGCCATCAGCGCTGCCATGAGTGAGGTCAATCCGCCGATCCATGCGATCGCCTCCATTGCCCAGGTTCCATCGATCAGAAAAAACACGCGACAAAGCATGTACACGCCAGCAGCCACCATCGTCGCGGCGTGGATGAGCGCGCTGACCGGCGTCGGACCTTCCATCGCGTCCGGTAACCAGACATGAAGCGGAAACTGCGCCGATTTACCCATCGCTCCGCAGAAAATCAGGAACCCGGCCAAGCCGGTGACCGCCGCCGTCTCACCGGAGAGCGCATTGGACAGGTCGGCAAACCCAACCGAGCCAAGCGCGGCCCAAACCATCAGGATGCCGATTAGAAAACCAAAGTCGCCAACGCGGTTGGTGAGGAAGGCTTTTTTGGCGGCATCGGCCGCGCTGGATTTGTCGAACCAAAAGCCGATCAGCAGATAACTGGATATGCCGACCAATTCCCAAAAGATGAACATCATCACGAAGTTGTCGGCCAACACAATGCCGATCATCGAGAACACAAACAGGCTTAGGAAGGCGAAGTAACGCGAGAAATCCATATCCTCCTTCATGTAGCCCAGCGAGAAAATATGGATGAGTCCGCCAATGCCGGTGACGACGCACAGCATTAGTTTACTAAGCGTGTCGATTTGAAGACCGATGTCGATTTGAAGCCCCTCAAACTCGAGCCAAGTGACACTCGTGCGGAGTTCACCACCCGCCCTGATCAAAAGCAACGTGAGCAAAAATGAACCGACCACTGCACCGACGGAGATCGCCGCGCTGACCTTGCGCGAGCGAAACGCGCCCAATCCGATGACCACCGCCGAGAACAGCGGAAGCAACAAGATTAGCCATGCAGCGATGTTCATCGTTTACAGTTTCATCGTGGCCAAGTCCTCCACGTCGGCGGTTTGGCGTTTCCGATACAAGGCGACGATCAAGGCCAGTCCGACGGACACCTCTGCCGCCGCGACAGTGATGATGAAAAACACCATCACCTGGCCGTCGAGATTTCCGTTGAAACGCGACATGGCCACAAGCGCCACATTGGCTGCGTTAAGCATCAACTCGAGCGACATGTAGATGATCAGCAGGTTGCGCCTCACGATCACGCCCAGCAGGCCGATCGCGAACAGCGCACCGCTCACCAGCAAATAATGGTTTAGGAGCGGCTCCATCAGCCCGGCTCCTTTCTGCTCAACAAGATCACGCCAACCATCGCCACGAGCAGCAGGACGGAGACAATCTCGAACGGAAGGATGAACCCGTTTCCAACACTAAACAGTGCTTGCCCAAGCGCCTGTGTGCTGCCGACCACCTTGGCCGTTGTAGCCTCCGCTTGATCAGCGTCCGCTGCCACTTCGTGCTGCTGTGAGGCCTCGCCGTACGTCGATTCGAGCGAACTTTTGTAAACCAAAAAAAGGGCGCCCACGGCCAGGATACCCATGGCCAAACTAACGAGATTGAGTTTCCGTCGGGCGATCTCCTGCAGATCCAGCAGCATGATCACGAACAGGAACAGCACCATCACCGCGCCGGCGTAAACGAGGATCTGCACCGCCGCGAGAAAGTACGCGCCAAGCAGCACGAACAGCCCAGAGATCGAGATCATCGTTATCACGAGGAACATCGCGCTCGTCACCGGGTTACGGCTCAGCGGGTTCAGCACCACCAACAGCGCACTCAGCACAGCCAACCCGGCGAAAATGTTGAACAGCATTCCTTCCATGCCTAAATCAACTCGTCAGTGAAACCCGGGCTGCTCCCCGGCCTCCCGGGTTTTCGTCTCCCATTTCTTGATGCCCTCCTCCACGCCGTCCTGCACGTGGTGATCGTAGGCACGCTTGTCCGCGCCCCCCAACTCGAGCAACTTTTCCTTGTCATAAATCAACTCCTCGCGGCTCTCGCCGGTGATGGCGTAGTCCTTCAGCAAATAAATCGCCTCCTCCGGGCAGACCTCCTGGCAGTAGCCGCAGTAGATGCAGCGGAGCATGTCGATTTCGAACTCATCCGGCATCTTCTCCGCGCCCTCGCGCTCGACTACTCCGCTGCCCCCCGGGGGTGTGATGCGAATGGCCCTGGGCGGACAAACGAACTCGCACAACTGGCACGATACACATTTGGTGTTGTTGTCCACATCCTTCACCAGGTACGGCGCGCCGCGGTAACCGGTCGGGACATCCCACTTTTCCTCCGGATACTGCATCGTGGTCTTGGCCCTGTAACTCTTCTGTTTGTCGCCATAGACCTTGGAACGTTTCCATGAAAAGAAGTGCCGCATCGTCACCTTGAACCCGTTGAAGATTGACGGGATGTAAAGGCGCTCCGACCAGGTTAGTTTTGCACGATCGACTTTCATTTCATTCTCAACTGTTCAGCACCCACAGCACGATTGCCGTCAGTATAATGTTGGCCAAGCTCAACGGCAGGAACCGTTTCCAGCCGATGTTCATCAATTGATCGTAGCGAAACCGCGGCAGCATCCATCGCACCCAAATCATTAAACCCAGGAACACCGCTATCTTGGCAATGAACACCGCGATGTGCACCAGGCCCTGGCCAAGCGACTGGGCCGGCGTGTTGAAATAGTCGCCCAGTGGAAGCGTCCAGCCGCCGCAAAAGAGCACCACCATCAGCGCTGAGCCGGCGATCATCGCCGCGTATTCCCCCATGAAAAACAGTGCGAAACGCATGGAGCTGTACTCGGTGTTGTAACCGGCCACCAACTCGGTTTCAGACTCCGCCAAGTCGAAAGGCAACCGGTTGGTCTCCGCAAAGATTGCAATCAAGAAAATTGCAAACGCCAGCGGCTGCTTGAATAGCAACCAAGCGCCTGCGGCCTGATATTCGATTACCGTGCCAAGATTCAATTTACCAACCAGCATGAACACCGGCACGACCGCCAAGCCCATCGAGATCTCGTAGGAAATCATCTGTGCGCTAGAGCGGATGGCGCCAAGAAACGGGTACTTTGAGTTCGAAGCGTAGCCTGCCAGCACAATGCCATACACACCCAGCGACACGATACCGAACGTGAACAGGATCCCGACATCCAGATCGGCGATCACCATTTTTTGCTCGCCGAGCATCGAGCCAAAAGGCACCACGGCAAGCACAACGAACGAAGGCACCATCGCGACCGCCGGGGCCATCCAATAAAACACTTTCCTCACATGAGCGGGTGTGAAGTCCTCCTTCACCAGCGCCTTCAGGCCGTCGGCTAGCGGCTGACCAAGGCCAAGCAGCTTGATGTTTGTGAACGGAATGCCGACGCGGTTCGGCCCGATGCGATCCTGAATCCATGCCGAGATGCGGCGCTCGGCCACGACCGAGTAGGCAACCATCGGCATCACCACGGCAAACACGCACACCACCTTGAACAACGTCAGCAACCAATCCTGCGATGGGTCTGTGATCACAGCCAGCATTACAGTTTCACGTCCGCGCCTTTGTCACCGAGACCGCCCCACTTCAGCCCGGCTTCCCTGAATGCCTTTACCTCGAAGGCCATTTGGTTGAACAGCCCCTCGATGCTGTCAAACTCATCTAAACCGACGACATTGTGCACCAGTTCATGTAGCACTTCCCATTCCGCCATTGCGTCGCCGGGCGGCTCGAGGGCTTGAGAAAATTTCTGCACGCGTCCCTTCACGTTGGTGAATGTGCCGCGCTTCTCGGCGTGCGCACAGCCCGGCAGCAGATAGTTGGCATTTTTTGTCGTGGCGCTGGGAAGAATGTCGCTGACAATCAGAGTCTTCAACTTGCCGAGCAGCTTGACGCCGATGCCATGCTGCGTCACGTCCTCGCCATACACGACAAGCGTCTTGATTTTGCCGGACGCAATGCCCTTGGCAATAGCGGCAAGCTTCGATCCAACGCGTTTGGTCGTGATGCCAGTCAAGCGCGCACCGGTGATGTTCGGGTTGCGATCCCCGACGACTAGCAGATGGTCGGCTTCACCATTGCGCGGCACCGAGTCGGTCAGCGCCTTGAAGTGCTTGGCTAATTTGTTCAGCAGATAAAGCTCCTCATTGGTCTGGCGCGCCGAGGCGACGATCGCCACCGATCCCTCGTCTGCCTTGGCCAGATGATCAGAAATCGCCTTGAGCACGCTTGACCAAGTGGTGTCGCCTTTCGGGCCGCGCACCTTGGCCAAGCGATCGTCGCGACCGATCCACTTGTAGTTAAGCCGTCCCGCATCGCACATCCAGCAACTGTTGACCGCGTCATTCTGGCGCGGCTCGTAACGGTACATCCTGTTTTCGCGCGAGCCGATGACTGTGTTGCAGCCGGTACCGCAGCCTGTGCAGAGGCTCTTGGTTTCCTTGAGGAACCAGACGCGCATCTGAAAGCGAAAGTCGTCCGACGTCAAAGCGCCAACCGGGCAAATGTCCACGGTGTTGAGCGTGTAGTTATTATCAAACGCCTTGCCGGGATAGGTTGAAATCGCACTATAGTTGCCGCGGTTCACGATGCCTAGTGCGTCGTCGCTGGCAACATCGGCAGTGAAGCGGATGCAACGGGTGCACAACACGCAGCGCTCGGCATCGAGTGTGATGCGCGGGCCAAGGTCCACCGCCTTGGGCTTGTGCACCTTGACCTCGGCAAACCGGCTTTCGGCTAGACCATGATCGACCGAATATTCCTGCAGCTTGCACTCGCCCGCCTGGTCGCAGATAGGGCAGTCGAGTGGATGGTTAATCAGCAGCGACTCGAGCACCGCCTCGCGCATCTCCTGGGTTTCCGGGCTGCTCGCGTAAATCTCCATTCCAGGAATGATGTCGGTCGCGCAACCGATCACGCCACGCGGCGTCTGTGGCTCGTACGGGAGCTGTATCGGGAAAATTTTTGGTGAGCCGTCCTCGTTTATCGGCGGCTTGCCATCAGGGCCGGGCCGCCCCGGCATGCCTACATGCACCAGACACATCCGGCAGTTGCCGGCGATCGGCAGCTTGGGGTGATAACAGTAATGCGGAATGTCGATGCCGGCGTGCTTGCATGCCTGCAGAACGGTGGTCGGCTCCGGTTTGCCCAGCCAGTTCGGCGTGGTGCGCGGCACTTCCACAGTGCGGCCGTCCACTTTCACCATGACGGTTTTGACTGGCGTTTCTGCCTGATTGGCTCCCATCGCTATTTCGTTGTGGCCTCTCCGTTGCATTTGGCCAAGCGGGCCTCGTCCTCTGCGCCGCGTTTCTCAAAATCGTCGCGGAACTTGTCCACAAAACTCATTACCGGCCAGGCGCACGCCTCACCAAACGCGCAGATAGTACGGCCCTGAATGTTCTGCGCAATATGCCGCAAATAGTCGGCATCGCCCTTTCGAGCCTGACCGCTGCGCATGCGCTTGAGCGCCTTAGCCATCCACAGCGAGCCTTCGCGGCAGGGGGTACATTGACCGCAGCTCTCGTGCGCGTAAAAATCGGAAATGTTGCCCAGCGACTCGACGATGTCCACAGAGTCGTCCAGCACAATGATGGCGCTAGAGCCGGACATCGAGCCGCACTTCATTAGCGTGTCGAAGTCGTACGGGATGTCGAGTAGGTCAAGTTTTTGATCGACGATCTCGCCCCACTTGTCCTTGCTCTTGATGTTAAACTTCTCGCCGGCTCGGAACACTTTCGATGATGAACCGCCGGGAATAATGGCCCGAAGTTTGCGTCCATCGCGCAGCCCCTGACCAAAGTTCTTGTGAAAGATCAGTTCTCCGAGAGTGACCTTGCCAACCTCGATTTCGTAGTAGCCGGGCCGCTTGACGTTGCCGCTCAAGCTGACGATGCGCGTGCCGGTGTTGCCCTCCGTGCCTAGCGCGGCATAGGCATCAGCACCGATTTCAATCACATTGCGGACGTTGCAGAGTGTCTCGACGTTGTTGACGATGGTTGGGCACATATATAGCCCAAGCGCGGCCGGGAAATACGGCGGCTTGATGCGCGGGTACGGCCGCTTGCCCTCGAGCGACTCGATGAGGCCGGTTTCCTCGCCGCAAATGTAAGCGCCGGCGCCCCGATGCACGTGGATTTCAAGATCGTACCGTGTGCCGCAGATGCCCCTGCCCAGGAAGCCCTTAGCCTTGGCCTCATCGATAGCCCGGTTGAGAATTCTCGCGCCCTCGGGGAACTCACCACGAATGTATATGTAGGCCAGCTTCACGTCGTTGGCGTAACAGGACAAGATCATGCCCTCAATGAGTTGGTGCGGATCCTTGTGAATGATCTGTCGGTCCTTGAACGTGCCCGGCTCGGATTCGTCGGCATTGCAGATAAGATAAATCGGCTTGCCGGACTTGCGGTTGACAAAGTTCCATTTCAAGCCACACGAGAACCCCGCGCCGCCCCGGCCGCGCAAACCGGACGCAAGCACCTCGCTACGNATCGTTTCCTGCGGCGTCATGACGACACCCCCGGCCTTCTTCGGCTTGAGCCGGAAAACCTTTTTTAACGTCTTGTAACCGCCGTACTTCAGGTAACACTTGATGTCATTCGTGTAACCCGCCTCATCGGCGTGCTTCAAAACCAGCCTGTGTTCTTTCGGCATTCAGTGATTCGAGCCTTGACTCCTCCGGCCCGTTTTTAATATGTACTTCCAGCGCGGCATTGCCGAATAGTGTAACGGTAGCACGAGTGACTCTGACTCACTTTGTCTAGGTTCGAATCCTAGTTCGGCAACCATCTTCATTCGTCGTATTTCTCCAGGATTTCATCCGCCCTGTCGTTTGAGATATTTTCGTAAAAGTCGTCGTTACACATCATCACCGGCCCGGTGCCGCAACTGGCCAGGCACTCGGCGTACTCGACTCCGAACCTGCCATCCTTTGTCCTCTGCAACCCGGACGCATCGGCTTCCAGTCCGAGTCTCTGACAAATGTGCCGGTGCAGCCGGGCACTCCCAGCCAGTGCGCAGCTCAAAGTTCGGCAAACCCGCACCACCGTCTTGCCCGGGTCGTGCTCGCGCAGCATCGGGTAAAAAGTCACCAGCTCGTGTATGTTGATCGGCTGCAAGTTGAGCCTGGTGGCGGCCCATTGTTCTGCCTCGACAGAAATGTGCCCGAACTCCTCCTGCAACGCATGTAGCACCATCAACGCCGCGCTCCGTTTCTCCGGGTAGTTTTTCACCAGCCGGTTGATTTCGCGCTCCAGTTTTTTAGGGACACCAAAACTCATCGGTCGCACTCCCCCATCACAAAATCGAGGGATCCCAAAATCGCCACCGCATCACTGATCATGTGACCCGGCAGCGTGTGCGGCAGGATGCCCAAGTTGACAAACGAGGGGGCACGGATTTTCAGCCTATACGGCACGCCGCCGCCCCTGCTCATGATGTAAAAGCCTAATTCCCCCTTTGGGTTCTCGGCGCCAAAATAAACCTCGCCGGCCGGCGCATCCTGCCCCTGTGTCACCAGCATGAACTGGTGAATCAACTCCTCCATGCTGGATAGTACCTTCTGTTTGTCCGGCAGAACAATCTTGCCGTCATCAACATTGACCGGGCCGTCGGGCAGCTTGGCCAGGCACTGGTCTAGCAGGCGCACGCTTTGGCGCATCTCCTCCATGCGAACGAGGTAACGGTCGTAGCAGTCGCCCATTTCGCCATACGGCACGTCAAAGTCCAGTTCATCGTATACTAGATACGGATGGGCCTTTCGCAAGTCGTACTCGACGTTGCTGCCGCGCAGGTTCGGGCCGGTCAGGCCGAAATCGATCGCTTCCTCGCGGCTGATCACACCGATTTCCCTTGTTCGATCGACAAATATCTTGTTTCGGGTCAGCAACTTGTCCGCATCGCCGATGGCAACCATCACCTCCCGGGTGAACCCGGCCAATTCATCCGTCCAGCCCTCCGGCAGATCACGGGACAAACCGCCGATGCGCGTGTAGGTCGTCGTGAATCGCGCTCCTGTGAGCGCCTCGATCAGGTTGTAGATTTTTTCGCGCTCGGTAAACGTGTGCAGAAACACTGTCAACGCACCAACATCCATCGCGAACGCCCCGATGCCAAGAAGGTGCGCTGAGATCCGGGCCAGTTCACAGCAGATCACTCGGATATATTGGCAGCGCTCCGGGAGCTTGTCGTGAATGCCAAGCAGCTTCTCCACCGCCAGCGAATAGGCGACGTTGTTGGCAAGGGGCGCGAGGTAATCCAGCCGATCCGTATACGGGATGAACTGGGTATAAGTCATGTTCTCGGCGATCTTTTCGTCGCCTCGATGCAGGTAGCCGATGTCCGGGTCGGCCTTCGTGATGATTTCACCGTCCAACTCCAGCGACAGCCGCAGCACACCGTGTGTCGCCGGGTGTGAAGGCCCCATGTTCAGGGTCATTTTTTCGCCCTGCACATCCTGCAACTCATCCATTGCCTGGACCGAACTCGCTGCCGAATCCCTCACCTCAATCTGCCGGGTTGCCGCCATCGATCAGCCTCCCGGATTGCGCACGCGCGGTTCGCGCTCGATTGAATCCTTGCCACCTGCCATGGTCACAAACGGCCCGCCCTCGAGCGGTGCCGGGTCGGAGAATGCCACATCCGGCATCTCGCTTGGTTTGCCGGCCAGGGGAAAATCTTTCCGCAACGGAAAATATGGGTAACCTTCCCACATCAAAATCCGGCGCAAGTCAGGGTGCCCGGCGAACCGGATGCCCATCATGTCGTACGCCTCACGCTCGTGCCAGTTGGCCGTGCGCCAGACACCGGACACCGTTGGCAGCTCGGATACCTCCTCACTGACGCTGGTTTTCAGACGCAAATGTCGGAAATGTCCGTAGCCGTATATATGATACACCGCCGTCCAGCGCGGTGTCTCGTCGTCGTTGTCAATGGTCGTAAGATCAACTAGATAGTCGAAGCCGAGTTCCGACTTGGCGAACTGGCAAACCTCGGCAATCCGGGATGCGTTTGACACGCAGAGCGTCAGCTCACCACGAAACTCCATCGGCCCGGAAACGATCTCCTTGAATTGCTGCTCAAGTTTTTTTGCGAGTTGCTTAGCGCTCATCCGGATCTCAGGCGACAACGCCCTCCCTCGCTCGGGCTGGCTTCGCATCCTTGACATGCGGCTCATTCGCAATCTTGCCCTGGAGCCTCATGAACCCCTCGAGCAACGCCTCCGGACGCGGCGGACAACCGCTGATATAAACATCCACCGGCAAGATCCGGTCCACCCCCTGCAGCACCGCATAGCTCCGATACATGCCACCGGTCGAAGCGCACGCCCCCATCGCGATCACCCACTTTGGCTCCGGCATCTGCTCGTAAATCCGCCTCACCGCTAATGCCATTTTGTAGGTGACCGTCCCCGCAACAATCATCAAGTCGGATTGCCTCGGGGAAAACCGCATCACTTCTGCTCCAAAACGCGAGATGTCGAACCGGCTCGCTCCTGCCGCCATCAACTCAATCGCGCAACAGGCCAATCCCATCGGCATCGGCCAAAGTGAGTTTTTGCGGAACCAACCGACTGCTGCGTCCATGCGAGTGTGAATAACATCCCCTTCAATCTTGGAATTGTAACCTATTTCAGTGGATGACATGACGTCGAACGACCTCTCGCCGCAGAGCCTACAACCGCAGCGAAAACCGTCCAAGCGATTTTGTGAAAAATTTCACAAAGTCGATAATAAGCCAATTGTAAGCTACATCTGAGGTTCACCTAGCGTTCAGCGGTTCAGGCGAACCCGAAAGAATCTGGCTTTTTCGGTTGGTTTCGATATTGGGATGAACTCGACATTATCCCCCGTGCCATTAATAACTTGAGAGGTTACCCATCGACTTAAGTCGCTAGAAGATTCGATTATGTAACTTTTTTTCAGTTTTGAGCCAAAAATGATCTTAAATGGGTATACTTTAACGTTCAAGTTTATTATTTCGTCTTCATTTACGTCTAAACCTGTTTTTAACGTTACCCAAGCGCCGGGAAACTGGTGTGCTTTCCCAAAAAGTGCGAAGCTTAGATCTGAGCTGGTGCGATTAGCTTGGTGTACTTCCGATGCGATGACGTTCTTCCCATTGGCTAAGCGGCTGCCGTCCACCTCGAACGTGGCGTATGCGTTCTCGTCCACGATTGTACTACTGGCGTAAGTGGTGTGCCGGGCGGTACGCGAAAGATTCTTGTCGCGGTAGACTTCCACCCCGTTCAAATAAACTGCAGCAGCATCGTCACGAAGCAGCTTGAAAGTCACCCTGTCGATCAGTTCAACGGCTTCTACATCAAAGATCTGCCGAAAATAGACCGTGGCTCGTTTGCTGTCGGGGTTGGTGCCATAGCTCACTTCCGTCGCCTCGTTGCCATTGCCGTAACCGAGCAGCCCCGGCCCGGCCTGCCAGACGCTGTCGTCAAAGTTCGACTTGGCCCAGTTGCGGCTGGGCGCTATCGCCAGATCATAGTAGTGCCACTCGCCACCGACCGACACGAGCATCCTCTCAAGTGTTGCCCCGCCCTTGGCCAGTCGATAGAGAAAACGGTCCGTACCGATGTATCCCTCGTCCGGCATGTAGTCAAAAGTGCCGTCGGGCCTGAAGCTCAATCGGCCATGTTTAGGATTGGCCAGGAGTTGCGCCTGCGTGACGGAAGACACGCCAGCATCGTTGGCCAACACGCCATCACTGCGCTTGCTCAAGCGCAGTGTCCCGCCCGGCTGTAGGATAAACTCATCCGCCCGCGCCACCACAAAGCCCTTGGCCAGGGTCGACGTCATTTGAGTGTCCACCGACCAGGCGGTGCCGAGTTTGTTTTTCGCGTACAGTCGGTAGTAAAGCACCGACCCGGCGGCCAATCCGTCAACCCGGTGTCGGAGTTGACTATCTGCATCGGGCGTCACCTCCTGAGATTGATCCCAATTGGCGGCGTCCGGACCGCCGTCTGTTTTACCCCAGACGAAAAATGCCCTCGTGATTGACTCCACCCTGCCCAGGCGTCCCGCAAGTGTGACCGACTCAGACGTCCTCTCAGCCGTAGGTTCACAGACGACCTCAGGCAACCGGGATTTACCACGATTAGTGGCAACGATCTCAGCCACGATCAGCATGTCGGAACTAGTCAAACCGCTGTTGAGCCCGTGAATGGCAAGTATGTTTTTTCCGGCTTTCAATTGATCGTTGCGCGAGGTGATGTCGAACGACTCGAACTGGATCGCCAGTGAGTCCTCGTGCGTCGTCGTCGCGCCGGAGTTCCATTGCGTTGCTGCCGGCGCGTTGGCGGACGCCACTCGAATGCCGTTAAGGTAAGCGACAAAACCATCGTCATATTTCATGCGTAACGTAAGTCGCTCAATCACCGCTGGATCGTCAAGATCGAACGCGTAGCGCAGGTAAACCGACTCGGTTTTGTTGTACATCTGCGTGCGGAAATTCAGCGCGGAACTGATGAGTGACTGGTAGCCGCTACTGCGCTCGTAACCGGCTCCGTTACGCCCGCGTATCCATGTTGAGTCATTGAAATCGATTGCCAACCACGAGTCGTCGTGGCGGTCGCTGGTCGGCACCCAGGCTCGAGCGTAATGGCTCGAACCCAGGAGCGTGTCGCTGGCCCCGGCCACGATTATCTGCACCGTGCCGTTGGCCCGCTGGCCCAGCGCGTCCTCGATTGTGTACTCGATCACCCCGGTACCACTGACCGAGTTTTTTGTCTTGAACGTCAGCAGTCCATTCGGCTCGTTGCGGCGGCGGCCGTTACGCATCACGGGCGATCGATGCATGGTCAAACTCCCCAGTTTGCTGGCCTTCGAACTCGCCCTTATGAGACGGAAACCGCCAGGGAAGTAATCCTGCCCGTCGCGTCCCTCTCCGGCGGTGCCGACGGCGATAACCGGCTCGGTCTTGAATGCACCCCGCAGCCCAGCTGCATGGTCGTTGGTCAGCGGATTAAAACTAACTGACTCACCGGCGCTCAGGTAAAACACATCCGGCTCTGCGATCGGCGGGTCGTTGATGTAGTTGACCTTGAGGGTTTGCTGTTTTCCGGCGGCACGATAGCGGATCGTTTCGCTGCCCTTGGCGTCAGCGTTTACGCGCAGGATGTACACTGCCGAGTCGCTGATCATTTCGTGCATCGCTGCCTGCTTGGGGTAGCGCACCTGGGTGATATTGCCGTTACCGGGCAGCTTGAGGGTACGCGCCTGGCCAACGGCCAGGTCCAACTCGTGGACATTGCCCTCGGGATCGCCGACCACCACTGCGACGTCGCCCTTGTGCAGCCAACCACGTCCGACGTCGCCACGTACCGAATAACTGAACCAGGCGGTGCCCGTGAAACCGTTCGATGGCGTGAACACCGCCTGGCCCTCCTCGACAGCAACCGACCCCGCATAACGCGGCGTGACCCGACCGACCTCGGCCAATGCCAGGCTGTTTTCCTGCCCACGATAAACCTTTTTCAGATCGTTAGCCAATACATCGTAGCGGATCTGCTCGCCCGGCGCGGCCCAGGCGACGTCGTCCACGGAGAAGGGCATCTCGCTCGGGTTGCGCATCGACGCCGGCCCGGCGAGTCGTCCACTGGATCGGTTATAAATCTGCGATGCCGCCGTGAACTCTTGCCCCTCGATATCCCTGAAAAACGATCTCTCCTCGGTAATATATTGCGCGTTCATGATGCCACCGGTCGAGTGCGACGATCCGAACACATGCCCCATCTCGTGGCAGGCCAGCGCCCAGCCGAAGCCGGCCTTCATCACACCTACCCCGTTACGCGTGTGGAGTGCATTTTGATAGGCGATGCCCAAGGTTCCATCGCTTAGGCCGTCCCCGAAACGAATTGCAACCGTCTGCCCATAGGTGGCCTCCGGACGCCATCGTTGGATCCAGTCAGCAAACTTCTCCAGCGTAGCGCCGTTGTCATCGAACGGGATGTCGTCGTAGTCGTCCGAGTCCGGCGTGAGGATCAGTTCTTGCACCAACAGCCGGATGCCCAGCTGGTTCTCATAAATCGCCGCGACATTGGCCATTAACGCAAGGTACTGGCTGGTGACTTCGGTGAGGTGATTCTTGGTGTTCAGCCCAGTGACCGACTTGTCGAGCACGACGATTACGGTTGCCACCTTTAGCGAGGCCTCGTAGCGAGGTGGGTTGGCTGGGCCACCGAGCACCAGCGTCGGCGCGCCGGTCACTGGGTCAAGCCCAGAGCTAGCCATCATCGGGAACTCCGGCGACGGCTCGAAACTGGCTGGCTCAGACTGGCTCCAGCCCGTCTGAACCATGCCTCCACCGAGTGACATCGTCCGGTACGCGCCGGTTCGTGGATCGCGCACGCACACCGGCTCAACCTGGCCAGGCGGGTTCGCGAGCGATTCGAACTGTCCCCCATCAGGGCTCCGCAACAGGACCTGTCCACCGTTGGCCAGGCGTACCACGCCGGCGACGGAGGGATTGGCCAGGGCCAGCGTCGCCGTGTGCACCTGGCCGTCGCCGCCGATGGCGCGACCCTCGAAGACTCGCAGCCCGCTGTTGAGCCTGTCCGATTGGCCAAGCGTTGTACGATAGCCGTCGGCGAGCAACGGGAAATACCGGAATGAAAAGTCGAGCGGATCGCGACCGGGCAACTGCAGCCGCAGCGGTTGGCCGCTATCGATCGCCCTGGCCAACGGCGAGAGCTGCGCTTGGAGAAGGGCCGAGTCGTCCTGTTGTCGCTTGACCAAAGGCTTGACGACTTTGACCTGAGCTTGGCTAAGCTTCTGGCCCGGATATGTGACGACGTAGTTTGAGCCCCATTCGTCGCGATTCGTAAAAATGCCCATGGCCAATCCGGCCGTAAACAGAGCAACCCCATATTTTGTTGTGCGTGTCACTTTCGTCTGCGCTTGGACTTGGGTTGCTTTTGAGTGTCTTTGCGCTTGGGAAATTTTTTCGGCTTGGCCGCTCTTTGAGACTTGGACAAGGACCTGGACTTTTTCTTTTTGCCCTTGGCCGCCTTGGTTTTAATAACGCGAAAGTCAGCCTGCTTTTTTTGAAGGTTAATTCCTTCGACCTGCACTTTCAGTTGGTCGCCCGGCGCGATCTCGTTGCCGCGCAACCGGCCAACCAAGCGGCCGCGTTCCGGCACGAACCGGTAATGGTCGTCGCTCAGGCTGAGACGCTTGACTAGGCCCTTCAGCCCCAGTTCGGTGATGTCCACCATCGCGCCAATGCTGCGCACCTCGGTGACCATTGCCGTGTAGGTCTCGGGCTTACGGCGGTCTAGCTGCCGCTGCAAGTGGCTTAGTAGCTTGATAAGCTTGCTGTCCAGTTCGGCGTCGGCGGAGTTACGCTCGGTGACCGAAATATGATCGGCCGCCGTGGCAAGCGCCGTGGCGTCGAGCTTAGCCTTTTGGTACACGACACGATGCACGATCAGGTCGGCGTACCGGCGGATCGGCGAGGTGAAATGCACATAGTCCTCCTTGGCCAGGCCGTAATGCCCGATCGGCTCTGTCGAGTAGCAGGCCCGTTTCATGCAGCGCAGATAGCCGACTCGAAAGACGTCCGCAAGCGGGTGGTCGTTCAGGCTGGCAAGGAATTTGCCGGCCTGTTTTTGGTCGGCTAGGTTGCCGGCGCGCAGCCCCATCAACGCCGCCTGTGCGCGAAGGTTATCGAGTTTCTCAGTGTCAGGCTCCTCGTGGACGCGGTGAATCGCCCCGACGCGGCGGCGCTTGATCTCTCGGGCGATCGTTTCATTGGCCAGTAGCATGAATTCCTCAATCAGCTGGTGTGATACATCGTTCTCCACCCGGCGCACCTCGCTCACCCGGCCATTGGCGTCAAGCAGCACCTTGCGTTCCGGCACGTCGAGATTCAGCGCACCGGAGCGAAACCGCGCCTGCCGTAGTTTTTGCGCGAGGCGATGGGCGTTATGAAGCATCTGTTCGATGTCACCGGCCGGCTTGCGCTCGAGAACCGCCATCGCCTCCTCGTAGGCAAAGCGGCGTTTGGAGCAAATGACAGTTGAGTGAAACTTCGCCTGTTCCACACGCCCGCTCTCGGTCAGCACAAACTCCACGCTACGCGCCAGTCGATCGGCTCCCGGCTTAAGCGAGCACAGCTCGTTGCTTAGCGCCTCCGGCAGCATCGGGATGACGCGATCGACGAGGTACGTCGAGTTGCCGCGCCGACGCGCCTCCTTGTCGAGCGTGCTCCCTGGCGTAACGTAGTGCGACACGTCGGCGATGTGCACCCACAGCCGCCAGCGCCGTCCCTCGAGACGCTCGAGCGAAATGGCATCATCAAAATCACGCGCATCCACCGGGTCGATCGTCACGACCAGCTGTTTCCGGCAATCCCGCCGCCCTTTGCGATCGGCCGCCGTCACTTCGCCGCCCAGTCGCCGAGCCTCGGCCTGCACTTTCGCCGGGAACCGGCTCGGCAGCTCGTACTGCCGAATCACCGACTCGACATCGACACCCGGTGCACCTGGGCTTCCAATCACCTCCACCAGTTTACCTTCCGGCGCATTGTGGCGCGACGGCCACTCGGTGATCTCAACCACCACCCTGTCCCCACGGCTGGCCTTAGGCCTTGCCGCTTGGCCAAGCTTGGGCAAATAAATGTCGTGCGTAATGCGCGGGTCGCTCGGCACGACGTACCAAAGCTGCCGCGACTTCTCCAGCGTGCCGACCACCTGCGTTCGGGCACGCTCGAGCACCTCAACCACCTTGCCTCTCGGCCCGGCCGGCTGATGTTGGCCACGCCGTTGCACGGACGATACAGTCGAATCCACCAGCACCAGCACCCGGTCATTGTGCATCGCCGTGCCGGCGGCGTTGGGGGAGATGTCGATGGCCGGCTGCGATGCATCGGTGGTGACGACGCGGCCGCCTCCTCGGCGGTTCATGAGGATGCGCCCGGCGGTCAAGTCCTCTTCGGCCGGGAGCGCAAACCGTTTGTCCGGCAGCCGAACCACCCGGCCCGAGCGCAAGAGGCCGCGCAGTTCACGCCGCACCTCCCGGGCCTGCTCTTGGCCAAGTCCGAGTTTTTTGGTGATCTCATTTGCCCCGGCTGGAACATAATGTTTGCGCCCCAAAAGACGCATAAGTCGATTTTCAAGATTCATCAGGTGATAGTGTACGGCTCCTTGACCGGGCTAGCCTCCAGCTCGCTTCCAGCAAGTTCATTGCCACAGGCACGCTTGTATCCCGCGGCAGAAGCCCCCACAACGATAACATTCCAAAAACCACGGACAAATATCATCGGTCAATGAGTGAACTCGAAATCAAAAGAGGCAATGATCTTCGTAGTAGACGCCAAATAATGTTAAATTGTGTGAGACTCACGCAATTTGAGTGAAAAACACGCTACTTAGCCCTGTTACGCACTCCGAATTGAATACTATATTGACCCATTTGTAATGGCATTTTATATGCTATTTTTTTTACGATTGGCGTTGACAAAGGTTCAATTGGACACAAAGCTTCGCCTTCCTTTTACCCGTATGGTGAAGTGTTAACTGTTAACAAATAAAACGAGAATTGCAATCATGAAGCATTTTCAAAAAAACAAAGTCGGGGCCTTCACGCTCATCGAGCTGTTGGTCGTTATAGCAATCATTGCCATTCTGGCCGGCATGCTCCTGCCCGCATTGGCAAAGGCAAAAGCCAAGGCACAGCGTATCTCCTGTGTAAACAACCTGAAGCAGGTTGGTATCGCCACTCGCATCTATGCGACGGATAACCAGGATCGGTTTCCATGGCAGGTTCCAGCCGATGAAGGCGGTTCCGCTGAGTATATTGCCACCAAAGAGACCCTGAACTTCTTCAGGCACTGGCAGGCATTATCCAATGAGTTGAGCAACCCGAAAGTGGTTCGCTGCCCACGCGATGGCAACCGTCGCCAGGCCACCACATTTGCAGATGGTGACTCAGTTCGTAAGGTAACCAAAGGCACGACATTGTTTGCCGACAAGAAGGGCAAGAACGGCAACTTGAGCGTTAGCTATTTCATTGGCAAAGGCGCCGACGAAGCCAAACCGAATAATATTCTGTCTGGTGACCGTAACGTTAATTTTGCCAAATATGTAAATGACAAAGACAAGAAGGGACAGCACGTGAAGTTTATGAGAAAGTTCAGTGCCAAGAAGACCCCCTACTGGTCCGAGTCACTTCACGAAGAACAGGGAGACATCCTGTTGTCTGACTCGTCCTGCCAGCAGGCCAGTTCCTCGAAACTCGCTCAGTACTTTCTCGACTCGAGCGACGCGAACAACGAGGTAATGTTCCCGCGCGGGATATAATAATCCACCGCAACATTCTTTCAAAGACCCTCCCAAATGGGAGGGTCTTTTTTTTGGGGAGTTTCAGGTTGCCAATTCGCCCCTTGGCCATGCTTTCCACCGTTAAAAAATCATCCTCGCGCTCGCTAGTCGCACCTCATCATCAAAAAAACAGATCGGAAAAAAGCAGAGGACAAGGAACGAAGTAGGAAGACCGCCAAAAAAAAGAACGCATGACATTCTCGCCAACATTTTGGGGTACGGTTCCATGCTACAGCTTTGAATCGCTCACGGGGTACAAAAGACCGATTAAATGGGTAATTAATCCACACAAATCTCTTTTATTTGGGTTTGACTCTCAAGCCGCAGGAAACTAGGTTCGCCGCCAGTACATGGCCCTTGAGTTGATAATTAATTAGTTCGCTGCGTTTAACTTTTCCAAAAAACATGAAAAAAACAACAGTTCGCAAAACACTGGGCACCAAGATTATCCTTGGTTTCACACTCATTGAGTTGCTTGTGGTGATTGCCATCATTGCCATTCTGGCTGCGCTATTGTTGCCTGCACTGGCTCGTGCCAAGGACAAGGCCCACAATTCCATCGACTGGAGCAACAACAAGCAGATCATGCTCGCCCTGAACATGTTTACCAATGACTACGAGGAATACCTGCCACATCCAACCTGGGGCGGCAATGGAAGCGGCCCAACCGGGTGGGCATATGCCGGCAGCTCAAAGGAAAACTCCACGCAGTTCGCCGCCGGCGGCCGGTGTACTGTTGAATCCCATAACTGGACCGGCACAACGGCAATGCCATCCTATGCTAGCACCACAACCATAAAAAACTTGCCGAAACAACTGGCCGGCCAGTACGAATCCTTCAAGCACGGTCAACTGGGGAACTATCTGGGCAACAATCCCCAGGTGCTGATGTGCCCCAAGGATAAAGCCACCTCTACCGGCTCGAACAGCAAGCTCTTCCTCCAGCGCCCAATTAAGGTGACCAGCTATACTTGGAACGGTAACATTATACACTTTCACACCGATGCAAGCCCGCAAAGGGGCAGTTATAATTCTGGAATGGTTCGCAAGATTTCGGCCACCGAACCGGGCAACATCATCCAGTGGGAGACTGACGACACAACTCCGTTCTGGTTCAACGATGCTGGCAACCAACCGCACGAGGGCATTTCCCAGAGGCATGTGACAGGAGGTACAAACAAGAATAACCGGCAAGATGTCGGGGGAGCTTCCACAGTGGGAATCGTCTCAGGGGCCTCGATCAATCTGTCCTATAAGAAATTTTATGCGATGGCCGGATTCGGTGGTCCTCCAGCCGTTCCAAACGACATATGGTGGGGCAGTTCCAGCCGTTGAGGTCGGCAAATCATTTCCAAAAAGGCGGCCCATAAACATAGGCCGTCTTTTTTCTTTGCCAGTTGTACCGTGGTGTTTTGCCTCGGTCGAGCAGCATGCAAGGTAGCGATCTAAAGCAGCATAACTCCACATTACGGTGGATCATAGCCCTTGCACTGGTGATCATCGTCCTGCTGGTCATCAATCTCCTAGACTGGTCCGAAGCCGACCGACCCGCCACCCTCGGCCAAGCGCTTGACCAAGCGCAACCGCCATTTGCTGCCACGCTGCCTTACCGGCGCGACGACAATGAATACGTCGGCTCAGAATCATGCCGCGGATGCCACTCCGACGAGCACAAAAGCTGGCATGCATCGTATCACCGCAGCATGACACAACTTATGTCGCCTGAAACCGTCCAGGCAGCATTTGATGGCCAGACGCATGAATTCCAGGGCGAACGCTTCACTATGCATCGGAGCGGTGACGAATACTGGACGAGCATTGAAAGCATTGATGCGGCCCTCGCCTCGCCCAACGGCCGCGATCCACAGGCGCTGCATATGCGCTTGGGCATGGTCACCGGCTCCCATCACATGCAGGTTTTTTGGCTGCCCGGCATGATGGGCAACCTGCAGATTGGCTTCCCGTTCGCGTGGCTCATCGACGACCGGCGCTGGGCGCCACGTAACAGCCTGTTCATCCGCGACCCGCACACGGTCATCAGCAAGGAGAACTGGAACATGAACTGCATCCGCTGCCACACCACCGGCGGACAACCGAGGCCTCTAGAAGCCGAGCAGCGGTTCGAGTCGCGTGTGGCCGACCTGGGCATATCATGCGAGGCCTGCCACGGGCCAGCCAAACGGCACGTCGACCGGCAGCAACGCCTGGCCAAGCTACCGGAGAGTGAACAACAGCAGGCACTCAACACCGAACCGCTGGCCATCGTGCAGCCGGCGGATCTCGACCATGTTCGAAGCTCTCAGGTGTGCGGCTCGTGCCACGGCATGAAATGGTTCGACAAAAGTGTGAAGTGGACCGCGCACGGCTTCCGTTACCGTCCCGGCGACGACCTCGAGCAAACCACGCCGATAATCCGCCCGACCCAGCTCGATAAACAACCGTGGCTTAAAGAGGTGCTCCAGAAAAATCCCGATATCCTCAACGACTTCTTTTGGCCGGACGGCCACATCCGCGTGACAGGCCGCGAGTACAACGGCTTGCTCGAGTCGGCCTGTTATCAGCGCGGGAAAATGTCCTGTATCAGCTGCCACTCCATGCACAAGAGCGACCCCGACGATCAACTCGCCCATGGCATGCGCGGCAACCGGGCCTGCCTCCAGTGCCACGACGAAATGGCCGGCAACATCACCGCGCACACCCAACACGCCGCCGACTCAGTCGGCAGCAACTGCACCAACTGCCACATGCCACACACTTCGTACGGCCTGCTCAAGGCTATCCGGGGGCACACCATCGAGACGCCCAATGTCGCCACAACACTCGAAACCGGCCGGCCG
>JAKUOU010000060.1 GCA_022451065.1 Pedosphaera sp.
CACAGTGTTCTCCCAAACATTAAAAAAAAAACGGAGCGGCTCAGTGGGATCGACATAGCCCTCGATCACGATGTCGGCGCTGGCCGGAACCTCGAGGTCGTTGGTTTCGCACTTCACCAACTCAACCGACTTGCGGCGCAGATAGCCGGCGAGCAGGAACTCATCCAGCCCGTCCGGTAGCGGCGCTGTGGCGCAAAAGGTGAACACCGGGTCGCCGCCGAGGAAAATGGCCACCGGCATGCGCTCGCCGGTCTCGTAATAGCGGCGTCCGTGCCGCGCGGCGACTTTCTGCAACTGCCAGTGCATGCCGGTCGATTGGCCGTCGTAGACCTGCATACGATACAGGCCAAGGTTGCGGTCGCCGGTGTCGGGATCGCGGGTGACAACGCAGGGCAACGTGAGGAACCGCCCACCGTCGAGCGGCCAACATTTCAGGATCGGCAAATCGAGGAGGGATGGGGGGCTTGGATTCAGGGTTGAGGAATCGTCGATGTTCGGTGCGCTTGGCCAAGGTTCGGTTCGTGAAGCTGGATCGTCGAATCGGTGAATGACCTCCTTGCACGGGCCGGACTTGACACGTTTGGGTTTGGCATGGCGCAGCGTCAGCGCTTGGCCAAGCAGCGCGAGGGTTTCGCGAATGCCGGTGGGCGGCTTGGCCTGGATGAGCGAGCCCAGCTCGGCGGCGACGGCATCGACGCTTTCGGCGCCAAGCGCCATAGCCACGCGCATGACAGAGCCCATCATGTTGATGGCAACGGGGTGCGGCGAAACCCGGCCGTTAACGGTGGGTTGCTCGATGAGCAGCGCCTGGCCGCCGCCCGGCTTTTTCATCTCGCGATCGGCCAACTCGGTGATCTCCAACTCGGTAGCCAACGGCTCGGTGATACGAGTCAACTCGCCCGCTTGCTCGAGGGCATCCAGAAATTCCGCGTATGATTCGTAAGCCATGAAGGGGTACTCGTTCCGACGCCGCAGCCCGGGAGGCGGAGTCAGGGGCAGCTTATTGGCTCGACTCCGCTTGGCCAAGCCCTACAATTCGCAACCCCGACAAATCCAGGAATCCATGAGACAAAACACGATCCAACTCTTCGGTCGGCTGGCTACGATCGCCGCCATGTGCCTCGCGTTCGGACAGGCGCAGGCAAAGCCGAATGTGCTGTTCATCTTCGCCGATGACCAATGCTTCGAGACGATCGGCTCGCTTGGCCTGACCGACATCAACACACCGAACCTCGACCGCCTAGTGAACCGCGGCACTCAGTTCACCCGCGCATACAACATGGGGTCGTGGAGCGGCGCGGTCTGTGTGGCTAGCCGCCACATGCTCATCACCGGCCGGCACATCTGGCGGGCGCAAAAGGCATCGCAGGTTCTGCGCGGTAAAGGTAAAAACCTGACAGCCGGACAGCAGGCCACGCGGGACGCGGAGTATGCCAACCTCTGGCCACAGGTCATGGGGCGTGCCGGTTACCAGACGTTTTTTACCGGTAAATGGCACATTCAGGCTCCCGCCGATAAGGCATTTCAAGTCGCCCGAAATATCCGCGGCGGCATGCCGAACCAGACGTCGCAAGGCTACAACCGGCCGCTACCAGGCAAACCCGACCCATGGAGCCCGTACGACGTGAAGTTCGACGGATTCTGGAAGGGTGGTAAACACTGGAGCGAAGTGGTCGGTGACGACGCGGTCGATTACATCGGCGAAGCCAAGCAGGACGAGCGACCGTTCTTCATGTACATCGCGTTCAACGCGCCGCACGACCCTAGGCAGGCGCCGAAGGAATATGTTGACCGCTACCCATTGAGCCGCATTAAGGTGCCAGAAAATTATCTCGACGAGTATCCGTACAAGGACGATATCGGTTGCAGTGCCAACTTGCGCGACGAGAAGCTCGGGCCGTTCCCCCGCACGCATCATGCGGTGAAGGTTCATCGGCAGGAATACTACGCGATCATCGAGCACATGGACGCACAAATCGGCCGCATCCTCGACGCGCTTGACAAGTCCGGCCAAGCCGACAATACCTACATTTTTTTTACGGCAGACCACGGGCTGGCGGTCGGCCACCACGGATTGTTCGGCAAGCAAAACCTGTACGAGCACAGCACCCGCGTGCCGTTCATCGCGATTGGCCCGGGCATCAAGGCCAGCCACAAGATCGCCGCGCCGATTTATCTGCAGGACGTGATGGCCACGTCGCTGGACATCGCCGGGGCCAAGCGCCCGGAGCAGGTTGAGTTCCAGAGCCTGCTACCGTTGCTCAGTGGCAAGACCACGGAGTCTGAAATCAGGGCCGTTTACGGCGCGTACCTAGGCCTGCAACGCTCGGTCACGGTCGGCAACTGGAAACTCATCCTTTATCCGAAAATCTCCAAGGCCCGCTTGTTCAACATCAAGCGGGACCCGCTTGAGATGAAAGACCTTGCCGACAACAAGAAATCAGAGAAGGTCATAAAAAGGTTGTACAAGCAGCTATTGAATCTCCAAAAGGCCAACAATGACTCGCTGGATCTCAAGGCGGCTTTCCCCAACTTGGGCTAACCTCTATTTTCCAACAACTCTTTGAGCAATCTAATTGATCGGCCGGCGATACAGCGGACAACAATTTTCGTGACACTTTTAATGCTTGGCCTTGGTCAAGCAGCAATCGCCGCCGAGCACTCCATAATTGCGCCGGAAAGCAAAGGTACCTTCCGCGGACGGCCCACCGTCGCTGCTGTGCGCGTTACCAAGGCCCCCGACATCGACGGCCATCTCATTGACGAAGCATGGAGCTATGCCAAACCAGCTGGCGAGTTCCTTCAAAAGGAACCCAAGCAGAATATACCACACTCACAGCGCACCGAGTTTCGTGTACTCTACAATAATGATACCCTATTTGTTGGCGTATGGTGTTTTGATACAGAGGCCCGCAATATTATTGCCCACACCATGGAACGTGATGTCATGATGCGTTATGAAGACATGGTAAATATCACGCTGGATACCTTTCAAGACCGCAGGAATGGCTACATATTTACGGTTAACCCTAATGGAGCCAGGAGTGATGCAACTGTCAGTAACAATACCTCGCGCAATAGTGAATGGGATGGTGCGTGGAGGGCGAAAAGTAAAAAACATGCCTGGGGTTGGAGTACTGAGGTAGCCATCCCTTTTAAGTCGTTGAGCTTTGACGAAAAGAACGATAGCTGGGGAATCAACATATACCGAAATATTGGCCGTTTTGGCGAGCGAGGTCAGTGGGCCAACTCGCGTCGAATCAGTCGCAGCTATCATGTCTCCGGATGCGGCGACTTAACTGGACTACACGGTCTAAGACAAGGGATCGGGCTAGATATCACGCCCTATGCAACGGGTAAATACAGTAAAGACTATGATTCCAAGGATTCTGATCTTCTTGGTGACTTTGGTTTCGACGTCCGCTATCGACTCACGCCCAGCCTAACCGCCCTAGCCAGTATAAACACTGATTTTGCCGAAACAGAAATAGACACGCGCCAGGTCAACTTCACACGTTTCCCGCTGTTCTTTCCTGAGAAACGGCAGTTTTTCCTCGAGGACTCTGGCATCTTCGGTTTCGGGGGTGGAGAATCATCCCGCCGCCGTTCACGGGATTCCTCGGACACACTGTTGATGCCGTTTTTCAGTCGGCGAATCGGCCTAAGCAGCAAAGGGCAGATTACCCCCATTCAGTTTGCCGGAAAAGTGACGGGACGGATAAAGGACTACAATATCGGCCTGCTCAACGCAGTGGTGGAGGGAGACGACCACCCTCGCAATGCTTTCGTCGGCCGCGTCAGTCGCAATGTATTTGAGCAATCGTCGTTCGGATTCCTGACAACGGTGGGTGATCCCAACTCGGATGAAATGAACTCAGTGACGGGTATCGACTTTCAGTACCGTAACACCGACTTCGTGGGGGGACATACCTTCGAGGCAAATCTTTATGTGCTAGGTTCCTATTCAGAAGATTTGGGTGGCTTGGAACCGACCTGGGCAACCAACGCAAAGTTATATGACCGGAATATCGAACTGTCAGCCAGCGTGATGGAGATCGGCAACGACTTCAACCCGGCCATGGGCTTTGTACGTCGGCGAGGAACACGGCGTCACATGCTCGAGGCAGAATTCACACCCTATTTCGAGGAAATCAGTTGGTTGCGAAACACCCGTCACGGTTACGAGGCGGAGCTTTATACCGATCTCGGGAATGATGTCGTGAACACCAAGCAGACGTTCAACCTGGCATCCCTTTCATTTGAAAGCCAGGAAATGCTCTCCTTATCGGTCTCCCATCATACCGATCGACCCAACAAGGACTTTGATATTTCGGATGGAACTGTAATTCCGGCAGGCAATTATGATTGGTGGGATGCGAGGCTTTCTTTAAACACTGGTTTGTATCGAAAGTTTGCCGCAGCCAATTCTTACACCGTGGGCAGTTTTTACGACGGCGACCGGCAACAACTTTCGTCTACACTCGTTTATCGCCCAACGAACCGGATTTCACTTATGCTGGATTACTCTCTGAACCTCATTGATTGGGAGCAATTCAAGGATTCAACTATTAATCTAATTTCCGGGAGAATTCAGTACAGTTTCACCCCGGACCTGACCCTTTTTAACCTAATCCAATATGACGACATATCAAATTCAATCGGGGTCAACAGCCGGCTGCAGTGGGAGTACAAACCGGGGGCGAAAATGTTCTTCGTTGTCAACCAGGGGTATGTCGACGAGATGACCGGCTTCGTGATTAGGGACCTTGAGGTGGTGGCCAAGGTCGGCGGACTGTTCCGCTTTTAATCATTAAGTGGAATAATAGATGGGGCACATCTTCTTAAAGCAAACGCTATTTCTGCCTGTCCAGACCAGGTGGTTTCGTCGAGCATTGGCCTTGGCTTTTGGTGTGGCCCTTGGCCAGGCGTTTGCGGCTGACATTCCCAAGCCATCAGCGATCGCGCCCGAAAGCCGGGGCACATTTCGAGGTCGACCCACCGTAAAGGCAGTACGCATCGACCAGGCTCCCGACATCGACGGCCATCTCGTTGACAAACCATGGCGCTTGGCCAAGCCGGCAGGTGAGTTTCTTCAAAAGGAACCCAAGGAGAATGTGCCACACTCCCAGCCAACGGAATTCCGGGTGCTCTTCGACGACGATGCATTGTACATCGGCGTGTGGTGCTTCGACACCGAGTCTGATCGCCTTGTTGCGCTTAACATGGAGAGGGATGGTCACATGTATTTTGAGGATGTAGTGATGATTACCTTGGATACCTTTCTGGATCGCAGGAACGGCTATCAATTTTCAGTTAACACGAACGGAGCGCGCGGCGATGCCACGATCAGTAATAACACCTCTGTAAGTCCCGAGTGGGACGGGGCATGGATGGCAAAAAGCAAGCGACATGTCTGGGGATGGAGCACCGAAATCGCCATTCCATTCAAGACTATCAGTTTTGATGAAACAACCAGCACATGGGGATTCAACATCTACCGCAACATCGGACGCTTTAATGAAAGTGCTTTGTGGGCAAACTCGCGCGCTTCCATCCGAGGTTATCATGTGTCCGAATGCGGTGACTTGACCGGATTGCACGGGCTCAGGCAAGGGCTTGGTCTGGACATTACTCCTTATGCGACCGGTAAATACCGTAGGGAGTACGATGCCAAGGACTCGGATTTGCTTGGGGACTTTGGTTTCGATGTCCGCTACCGGCTCACACCCAGCCTGTCCGCCCTTGCTAGCGTCAACACCGATTTCGCGGAGACCGAAATAGACAGGCGCCAGGTTAATTTAACTCGCTACCCCTTGTTTTTCCAAGAAAAACGCCAGTTTTTCCTGGAAGACTCCGGCATCTTCGGTTTCGGCGGCGGTGAATCCTCCAGACGCCGATCACGGGATTCGTCTGACACACTGCTGATGCCGTTTTTCAGTCGTCGAATCGGCCTGAGCAGTAAAGGACAAATCGCGCCGATTCACTTTGCCGGAAAGCTTACCGGCCGTATTAAGGATTATAACATCGGCCTTCTTGATGCCGTGATAGAGGGGGATGAGCGCCCGCGGAATGCTTTTATTGGCCGAGTTAGTCGTAACCTTTTCGAGCAGTCATCCGTTGGGTTCCTGACCACCTTGGGTGATCCGAACTCGGATGAAATGAACTCGGTCACAGGTGTCGACTTCCAGTATCGAAACAGCAACTTCTTGGATGGACGCACCTTTGAGGCCAACCTGTTTGCGCTTGGTTCCTATTCGGAAGATGTGGGCGGACTGGAGCCGGCCTGGGGCGCCAGCACCAAGCTGTATGACCGCAACATCGATCTCTCCGCCAGCGCAATGGATATCGGCGATGATTTCAATCCGGCCATGGGTTTTGTTCGGCGCCGGGGCACTCGTCGGTACATGGTCGAGGCGGATTTTACGACCTACCACGACAACATCAGTTGGTTGCGGAATACACGCCATGGTTACGAGGCGGAACTCTACACCGATCTCGGAAACGACGTTGTGAATACCAAACAGTCGCTCGATCTAGTTTCACTCTTTCTCGAGAGCCAAGACTATATATCGCTAAAGGTGTCGCACTTGACGGATCGGCCGACTGAGGATTTTGAAATCTCCGACGGTTCGATGATCCCTGCCGGGGATTATGAATGGTGGGATGTACGTTTGTTAGCCTATTTGGGCATGAACCGATTACTGTTCCTTAGGCCCATGTACACGATCGGCGGCTTTTACGATGGCACGAGACAACAAATCGAGCTTGAAACACGTTATATCCCTTGGCCCAAGCTACGTTTAAGCGTTGATTACTCCCTGAACCTGATTGATTGGGAGCAATTTGAGGATTCCACTATCAATGTCATCTCAGGAACGCTCCAGTACAGTTTCACACCGGATTTGGTTCTATCAAACCTCCTGCAGTACGATGACATCTCGAACTCTGTGGGTGTCAACACTCGCCTTCAGTGGGAGTACAAGCCGGGCGCGAAAATGTTCTTTGTGGTCAACCAGGGCTACGTTGACGAGATGACCGGCTTCGTCATCAAGGACCTAGAGCTGGTGGCTAAAATCGGGACGCTGTACCGCTTTTAGCTGCTTTCCGCTCGAACCCTGATCCGCCACCACGCACAATGCGGCGTGCACTTGACCAAGCTCAAACTGCGTGACTTCCGGAACATTCGGGAGCTCGATGCAGCATTCGAGCCGGGATTTCATGTGCTGCTCGGCCGCAATGCACAGGGCAAAACCAACCTGCTCGAGGCTGTTTACCTGCTGGCCACGCTCCGCTCGTTCCGCGGCGTCGGCAACGCACAACTTATCCGGCACGAACAAAAAGCCTTTTTCGCCGGCGGACTCGCGATTGGCCAGGCAGAGAGCGAAATCCGCTACTACTGGTCCCCTGACCAACGCAAACTCACCGTCAATGAAAAGCCGATGCGCCGCATTACCGATTACCTCGGCACGCTTCGTACCGTTGTCTTTTGTGCGGAGGATTCACTACTGGTTAACGGGCCGGGAAAGTCTCGCCGACGTTTTCTAGACCTGCTACTGACACAGTCAAAGCCCGGCTATCTCGAGTTACTACACCGCTACATCGAGGCGCTGCGCTCGCGCAACGCACTGCTCAGGCAGGATTCGCCCGACCCCGCATTGATCGACAGCTTCACCCGCGAACTTGTCGCCAACGGCGAACAACTCATCACCGCCCGCCGGCAGCTCGTTGACAAACTCTCGCCAATCATCCGGCTGGCTTACCAAAAAATCGCAGCCAAGCCGGAGAATGCAGACATCACCTATGCACCAAGTGTAAGTGAGGATCTCGCGGTAAGTCTGGCCAAGTCTAGACCTCGCGAGCAGCGATACCGCACGACACTGGTCGGGCCACATCGCGATGAACTCAAACTGACGCTCGACGGCCAGTCGGCGGCGCAATACGCCAGCGAAGGACAAAAGCGTACCTTTGCCATCGCGCTAAAAATAGCGCAGGCCGAATACCTCGGCGGCATTCATGGCTCGCCGCCTATCCTCTTGATCGACGACGTTATGGGCGAACTGGACGCCAGGCGCCGGGGCGGCCTGATGCCGCTGATCAGCCGCACCGGCCAGGCGCTTGGCCAGGTGTTTATGACCTGCACCGAGGAAAACTGGCCCGGCGAACTTTCCGGCAATCTCCACCGCTGGCAGATCGAGCAGGGTGGCCTGAATAGAATAATTTGAGCCGCCGCCTGGCCAAGTGTTGTCGGATCAGTTTGAGAAAAGGCGGCCGAAGAGTTTGTTAAGTAGCACCTTCCAAGTGACCTTGTTGGCGATTTGGTCGAAGAGCGGGCGCAGGTCGCTGAGTTTGTCGACGTCCTGCACGGTGTAGCCCTCGATGTTGATGTTAACGTCGCGGGATTTCCCGGCGTCGGCGAGATCGGTGAACTTCAGCCGCTCCCACGAGAAATTCAGGTTACCGATGGTAAAATAAAGCGGCGACTCGCCAAGCGAAAGCTGAGCCGACGGCTTCGCCACGGCGTCCGGTAGTGAGATAAGGTTGCGCTCACCTACTGAGGTTTCCACGAGGTTGAACTCGGTAATACCTATGCGCACCTGCCGGAAGTGTGGCTTGAGTTTGCGGCGCACATTCATCAACTCCGAGAAGTCGCAATCGATGAACAGGTCGCCGATCCTGAGCATCGGCGCGCCGCCGTACTCTGGTAGATTGTAGATGGTGATGTCGGAGGCGGCGACGGTGGAGTTGAGCGGGAAACCGATGTCGAGTTGGCCAATCCTGGCATCCATCCCCTGCTCGCGAAACTCGCTGACGATCCACCACTTGGCCAAGGCGTCCTTGGTGAGGAACAGCCCGATTGCCACGACCAGCAATAGGATGAGCAGGCGAAACGCCCAGCGGGATAAAAACCGCATCACTCGGACTTACCAAAAGCCGGCCTGACTGACAACGCGAAACACGGCTCAAGCCGGGCCGGGCTTGACGGACTGGAGTACCTCGCGGTGGTTGAGCTTGCCGGTACCGAGCTTGGGCAACTCATCCACCACCTGCAGGTCTCTCGGCGCGTAGAGATTGGTCAATCCCGCGGCGGTGATGGCTTCACGAATCTCGGCCAGTTCCAGTTTCGGCTCGTTGGTCACGGCGACAAGCCTCTCACCCTTTTCAGCGTCCGGCAATGCCACCACCGCCACCTCGCATTCCTCGCCGTGCTGCGGGAACGCGCCGGCCAGCGCATCCTCCACTGCCGTCAGGCTCACCATCTCGCCACTGACCTTGGCGAAGCGCTTGGCCCGGCCTCGAACCCAGAAGTAGCCGTCGGTATCGACGTGAATAATGTCGCCAGTATCATACCAGCCCCCGAGCGCCTGAAACGCCTCGTTGGCGTCGGCGTTGAGGTAACCCTTCATCACGTTGGGGCCACGAACGAACAGACGGCCGGCATCCGCCACGCCGTCGATTGCCTCGAGCTTCCACTCGATGCCCGGCAATAGCCTACCCACGGAACCAAACCGGTTGGAGACCTTGGTGTTGGCGGAAATCGCCGGCGAACATTCGGTCACACCATACGCCTCGGTGATGCGAACGCCAAACTTTCGAGCCCATGTATCGGCCGTAGCCTGCTGCACTTTCTCCGCGCCAGCGAGCAGGTAGCGCAGGTTGCGGAAATCGTACGGATGCGCCATACGCGCGTAACCGTTTAGGAACGTGTTCGTGCTGAGAAACATCGTTGCGTTGGAGTTATACACAGCGGTCGGGATCTGCCGGTACTGCAAGGGTGACGGAAACACGGTGGTACGAATTCCTCGGCACAATGGCAGCAGCGTGCCGACAATCAGGCCGAAGCTGTGAAACATCGGCAGGCAGTTGAAGAGGCTGTCGGTGTCCATCACGTCCACGGCCGAGAACAACTGCCGCAGGTTGGCGAGGATATTGCGGTGTGACAGCTCGACCCCCTTTGGCACACCCTCCGAGCCGCTAGTGAAGAGGATGACCGCCGTCCGGTCGGCCGGGATGTTGAACCGCACTTGGCCAAGCATGAGCCGGTGCTTGAGAAAAACCCACAGCTTGGCCAAGCGAGAGATCTGTTTCCGAATGTCCTCGAGATAAATAAACTCGATGCCGGCCGCCTCCATCGGTGCCACGTCTAGCTTGGCCTTGGCCAGGAACACGCGCGAGGTGATGAGTTGCCTCAACCCGGCCAACTTCGCGCAAGTGAGCATCAGTGGTACGCCATTGGAGTAGTTGAGCACCGCGGGTATTTTGCCGATGCGCCACAAACCCAACACCGAGATTACCGTGCCGTTCACGTTGGGCAGCAGCAGGCCCACGCGCTCCCGTTCGACATCGAGCAACCGCCGGAACTGCCCGCCCAGCACCTCCGCACCCACCATCACCATTCGGTGACTAAGTGCCTGGCCAGTAACGTCCTGAAGGACCACTGTGCCCGGACGCTGCCGGGCCTTTGAGGCGATCTCAGTAAGCACATCGCTATGGCCATGATCCATCTCCA
The DNA here is from genome assembly GCA_022451065.1 of Pedosphaera sp. Lineage (GTDB taxonomy): Bacteria > Verrucomicrobiota > Verrucomicrobiia > Limisphaerales > UBA1096 > UBA1096. The sequence goes on from JAKUOU010000060.1 coordinate 10,508, forward strand.
CATGAAACTGATGCTCAATCATCCTCTCGCGAAGCCACTGTGTCAGCGCCTCGCGTACGTCACTCGTGCCGCTGAATTGTTCGACCGGTGGCTGCAACAATTCGCCAAAGTGAATGCTCAACTTGGGAAACCACTTCTTCCAGCCCGGTTGCCGCGACCACGGCAGACGGTTTGCATTGCGCAGATGACAGGTGATCACCTTGGCCCCGGTTTTGTGCAGCAGGAAACCGGTCCCCTCAAAGAGCTTCATCAGGCAGCCGGTCTCCGAGATACGCCCCTCGGCAAACAAAATCAGCCGGCCGCCGCCCTGCAGGAAGGTGGCCATCTCCTTCATGGCAAAAGGCGAGGCATGATCTACCGGAAAGGTGTAGCGGTTGGCCATCACGAATCGAAACATCCAGTGGCTATCGGCCCTAGTCGAGGAGGTAACAAACCGCCAGTCCTCACCCACGCATAGCCCGATCAGCCACCAGTCAAACCATGAGACATGATTGGGGATCAGCAGAACCGGTCCCGGCGTGTTCAGCACGTCGTCGCCTTGAATGCGGAGGCGAAACAGGATACGGGCGAGAATTCTGCTAATGAGTCGGATAAAAGGCATCGGCTCGGGGTCGATAGAACTCCGCCGTTTGTAGCGGGATCACCGCCAAACAAAAGCCAAAACCGCGCTTGGCCAAAAGGATGGTAGAGCCGTGTGGCCGTCTGGGACAGCCATCCCTACCTTTCACTTTGACTTGTGGGCAGGTCGCGCGGTCTTGGCCTTGGACGAATATGCGAGCGCCTCGTCATGCGGCAGGTGGTAGAAAAAACCGTCCTCCGCGCCCAACAGCAAGTCCGGCTTGCCGTTGCCGTCCCAGTCCACGACGCACGGGCTGGTGCTGTGCGATGCCAACTGCCGTTGACCAAGCGGCCCCACGCGCTTGAGGACAATATTGCCGCTCCGGGTTTCGCAGTTGCGCCACCAGTCGGCGTTGACGGAATCGACCAGCATGTCGAGCCGCCCATCGCCATCCCAGTCGACGATGGCGATCTTTCGCCGGCCACTCTTGCCGGCGATGCCGGGGTTCAACTGGATCGGTCGGTTGTCCTCGTCCACGAAGATGCGGCGCGGCGGCAGAAGCTCAAGTTTCCCGCCGGTGCGCCGCCGCTCGAACAATGCGAGATAGCCCTCGTGATCGAGCATGACCAAATCGACAAGCCGGTCGCCGGTGAAATCCACCGCCACAGGCGTCGTGCGCCACTGGGTGACTAGCTGCCTACCCCTCGGGTTCCACCAACACCACTTGGGCTTGGGCGGGGCGCTTGGCCAAGCAACCTCGATAGGCCGGGCGGCGGCCAGGCGCGGCGACGTACGGCTGCCCATGTTGCGATACCACAGCACCTCGCCCCAGATAGAGTTCACCAGCATGTCTGGCAAGCCGTCGTGATCCCAGTCCGCAACGGAGAGCGTCGTGTAGCCCCACTTCGCCTCGCACGGCCCCTGGATGCTGCCGTTGTCGCCAGCTTGAATTCGGATGACTTTGCCAGCGGCCTTAAGCCGCCGGCCCGCCGCCCAGCGCGGCTTGGCCCCGCCACCGAGATTTTCAAAAAGACCGATATAACCGGCGGTGTTACCGCTCAGGATGTCTTCGTCGCCGTCACCGTCCCAATCAACCGCCACCGGCGTGGAGAGCGCCCCAAACTTCACGCCCGCCGCTGTCTGTCGAAAAAATCTCGGCGCGGCAAAAAGCGGTGCGCCATCGACCACGCGGCCGGTGTGCTCGACGAACGCCACGCGTCCGTCCTCCTGTCCTATGATCAAGTCCACGTCGCCGTCACCATCCCAATCGATCGCGGTCGGCACGATCATTTGCAGATCCATTTTCAGCTTACCGCCGTTTGCCTGCCGGAGCCGTTGACCGTCGAGATAGCGAGGCTGCGTCCGTGAACCGGCGTTTTCAAAGTACGTCAGTCCGTCGAGAAACTCACCGCAGACCAGGTCCAGATCACCGTCGCCGTCGTAGTCCGCAAAGTTCGGTGTAGGCAACCCGTAAACATCCACCGCCTTGCCGCCGGCCTCGACAAGTTGCTTGGGCGCGTAAACCGGCTTGGCATTCGAGCCGGTGTTGCGCAACCAGTAAACATAACCGTGTAATGGACCGTTGAACCACTCGCCCCTGGCATTGAAGGCGTTGTCCCAGCCGTACTCGGTCCAATCGTCCACGCCGACAACGAGGTCAATCCGGTCATCCCCGTCGTAATCCAACAGGCTCCACTGGTTGTTGCTAACGTTGTTCGAGTGAATGTTCTCCTTTGGAAACATCGACACCGACTTGGCAAACCCTTTTTTGCGGAAGTCCATAAACTCACGACCCGGTATCAGGATCCGATCCCTGCCGCCAACATGGGAGACGCCGATGTTGCGGTGCCCTTTGCCCAAACGAACGCCCGGCATAAACACAGGCATCGTTCCGCCCCCGCCGGGGTTCTCAAAAAAATAAGTGCCATTGGAGGGCAGATCCGGACAGGATATCAACAGGTCGAGATCGCCGTCGCCATCGTAATCCATCGGCATAGGCAAGGCCCAAAGCCCGACCCCCAAGTCCACGGTCAGGCTGGGGTTACCAAAACGAAGCTGTTGCAGGCCCGTGGTCGCCTCATTACCGCCTTGCGCGCCAGCTGTCAGGCACCCGGTCAAGACTGCGACCAGCAGCTTATTGCCAAATTGTCTTGTGCTGAAAATAAGCATGGGGCGGGTTGTAGCGGGTTAGCCGCCAGACGAAAGCCAAAAACCGCGCTTGGCCGAGCTCAGCTGCACGGTGTGCCAAAGGAAGATCAACAGCGGCGCAAACATGCAGTCAAGATACATGTGCAGTATTCGGATCCATTTCACGACAACAAAGCCGGCGGGTGTTCCCGCCGGCTCGTAAATCAGTTCCGCTTGGTCTGGCGCTTGATCTAGGCGAAGAGCTTGGTAACAGCCCTAGCCTTGACCAATTCGCGCGGCTGGTTGAGGTGATTGTACACGATCGTCTCGGGATCGATCCCGAAGGCGTGATAAATCGTGGCCAGCAATTCGCCTGGGTGCACCGGATCCTCGACCGGCGCCGAGGCGGTGCGGTCCGATTTTCCATGTACATAACCACGCTTGATACCGCCCCCAGCGATGCAGGCGGTGTAGCAGTATGGCCAGTGATCACGTCCGTCGGCACTATTTCCATTACCGGAAGTGCTGACACCTTTTAGAGGGCTGCGACCAAACTCGCCCACGGCGATAACCATGGTCTCGTCGAGCATCCCGCGTTGATCGAGGTCGGATATCAGGCCGGACAACCCGCCATCAAGCATCGGTGCGGATTGATCCTTCATTCGCTTGGGCAGACCGCTGTGAACATCCCACGAGTGATTGTCAGAGTTGGCTACCTTGGGCCAAACGACCTCGACCACGCGCGTGCCCGCCTCTACAAGGCGGCGGGCCAGCAGGCAGCTTTGGCCGAAGGTGTTCCGACCGTACAAGTTGCGGGTGGCCTCTGATTCCTGTGCCAGGTCAAAGGCATTACGAGCACGACCGGAAGCGACGAGATTCAGTGCGCGGTCGTAATAGTCGTCTAGTTTGAGATCGGCCACAGCCTTGTCGATGTCCGGCGAGGCGTCGTTGATGGCATCGCGCAGGCGGGCACGACGGCGCAGGCGCAACTCGAACACGTCGGGACGCATTTTCAGATCGTCCGTCTTGATGTTGTCCATCTTGCTCATGTCCATGTCGCCACCTTCCGGATACAGGTAGTAGGGGTCGAACGACTTCCCGAGGAACCCGGCGGTGCCACCCTTGCCGACGACGTTGCTCTCCTGCAAAGGCCGCGGCAGCATGACAAACGGCAGCATCGGCTCGGTCGGCGGTTTGAGCCTGATGATCTGCGAGCCGAAATTCGGGAAGTCCTTCGGGCTGGGCGGCTCGAGCTGGCCGGACGGGCTGACCTTGTCAGTCGTGTAGCCAGTCATCATCTGGTAAATGGCCGCCGTGTGGTTGAACAGGCCGTTGGGCGTGTAGCCCATTGAGCGGATCATGGTCATCTTGTCGTTGACCTTGGCCAGTTTGGGCATGATCTCGGTGAAGTTGATCCCAGGAATCTTCGTCGGGATCGGCTTAAAAATGCTGCGGACATTTTCAGGTGAATCCGGTTTTGGATCCCACAAGTCAAGATGGCTCGGGCCGCCCTGCAAATAGCAGAGGATGACGTGCTTGGCCTTACCCCAGCCAGGGCCACCCACGTGTCCGGAACTAGCCGCCATCGCCTGAAGCTTAAACATGTTGGCCAAGCCGAGGCCTAGCATGCTCGAGCCGCCAATGCGCAGCAGGTCGCGGCGGGTCACCTTCAAGTGCGGATCGCACAAGTCCTTGCCTAGTTCTCCTGGTATCGTGATCATTTTTTTACCTCAAAAATCTCGTTTCGCGAAATCTAACATTTTTCTGTGGCGTGTCAACGGTTGAAAAGAAAGGCTGGGCTGTTAATCAACGCCCAGGCGATGTCCTGCGCTGCGGTCAAGCGGATGGTTTCTTGTTGTTTCCCGCTCAAGTCCCTTGCACGGCGCAACTCCGCCAGTTTCGGGTCGATCGTGAGCGGTTGCTCGGCCTTAGCCAGGCCATCCTTGAATCCCTTGAGCTTAGGATCCACGGGCCGTGGTTTCTTCGCTTCGGCCAGTTCCTTGGTTTTGGCCGCGAGATCCTTGTCCACCGACTTGAAATAGTCTGTGATCCGCTTGAGCTGTTCATCACTGCGCTTGTCCCCGGCGAGCGCTAGGATCACGCCAATGTCCGACGGGTGGCCCATCTCTACTTTTTCGTCTGTGGTAACAAGTAGGCGGAACTTGCCGATCGAGTGCTTCTTGCTGCTGTAATTCTGGTTGAGCGTGAAAATCAGACGCGAGCCACCATCGGCGCCGAACTTCTCCTTCGGGAAGAAGATTGCGGTGCGGTCGGTGCCCTCTTTTGGATGTGTTGCCCAACCGCTGTTATCCACCTTGCCATCGACGGCTTTTTTGACGTCAAAGTCTTTTTGGCTGAAATCCGCCTTGGCTTCCTTGAATTCCACCTTGGTGGACTTGCGCCCCTGGCCCTTGCCAGTGGAAATGGCTTTCAGGTCGAGCTCAGTGAGAACAAAGTTGCCGTCGTCATTACGACCCGGGCCCTTCTTCGGCAGCTTGTCGTCGGCAAGCAATTCCAGCCGAACGCCAGTGATGCCACTCAACTTGGTATCAGCGTTAACGGTGTAGACCGTCCGCTCAAGCTTGCCACTGGCAAACACAATGCCACCATCGCGTTTCTCCAGCTTAGAGCCGTTAGTCGCCTTCAGCTCTCCCAGCTCAACGGCTGTCCACTGTGTGGTCTTGGCGGCGGTTTCCTCCCACATGGCCAAGCTCTCCGTCAAGTTGTCGTTGTATTCCTGGAGCGCTGTCTCAGCCTTGGCGATGCGTTCCTTTTGCTTGCGGTCCGCATCAGCCTCGCGCGGGGCTATCTCCATCTCGTAATCCTCAAGCTTTGTCTTTGCCGAGACAATGGACTCCTGACGCGCCTTGGCACGCTGCATTTCGCGCGGTTCAATTTCCTTCTCAAACTTGGCCAATTGATCGAGTGCAACTTCATGCTCGGCCTTGACGTCTGTGATCGTCCGCTTGGCTGCCTCGACTTCACCTGGGGTAGCGTGACGGTTGATCACGCGCAGGAACAACTCGTCGATCATTTTCTCATTGTCAGCCTGTGTTGCAACGAGCTTGGCAATGGCGTTGTCGCTGGAAATAATCGCATCGTCCACTGTTGGACCGCTGACTAGCGACATGATCGGGCCTAGCTGCAAGTCACTTGAACGCTCGCACTCGCAGGCGCTCTCGCGGGCTGGGCGACCGAGATTGCCGAGGAAGCCATCTGCTAATTTCACACCAACATCTGGTAACTGCGCGGCACGAGTGCCCTCTGGCACGCCGGGGAACTTGATGGGCGTACCGGTCACACGATAAATGGAGTCAAGCAACACTTCGGCAGGCAGGCGACGCGCCTTGGCATGCGAATAATTGATGGTGTCATCCTCGTTCCACCTGTTTACCTCTACACTTAACTGGTAAGTGCGCGACTTGGTGATGATTTTTACCAAATGCTGGACATCGAAACCGCTGTCAACAAATTGCCCCGTTAACCAATCCAGCAGCTCGGGATTGGTTGGCGGGTTGCTAGCACGGATATCGTCAATCGGCTCAATAATTCCGGTGCCAGTCAGGTAGCCCCAAAGGCGATTCACGTAGCTCTTGGCGAAGTACTCGTTATCGGGAGCCGTCAACCACGCGGCAAAGTTTTGCCGGCGATTACCCTTCTCTGGAGCTTTATGAACCGTCTCAAAAGGAAATGCGGGAGCGGTCACTGCACCGGTACGGTCATGCTTCGCCTCACCTTCATTACGATCATAAATAATTTCGTACAACGGCTTTGCACCCTCGACCGCCGTACCTCCGATGCGCTTGTCACCTGACTTGTCATCCTTCTTCAAGCTAACTCGGGCAAAGTAGGCAGTGGTTTCATAGTACTGATCCTGTGTCCAGCGCTCGAACGGATGGTCGTGGCATTTGTTGCAGTTGAAGCGTGTGGCCAAAAACAAGTGCGTCGTATTTTCCATGATTTCGGTCGGTTCACGCAAAATCTTGTAGTAGGAGGCGGCCGGGTTTTCCTTGTTGGAACCAGAGGCTGTAACCACTTTGCGGGCAAACTCATCATAAGGCGTATTGTTGGCAACCTCGGTGCGAATCCATTTGCGGAACTGCGCAGCGCCCTCGGTGCCGAGAAACTTGCGGTTGACCTGAAGCAGGTCAGCCCACTTGTTGGTCCAGTGGTCAATATATTCACCGCTGCCCACCAGTTGGTCGATTAATTCGTCGCGCTTGTCCTTGGAGTCGCGCTTGTCCGCAATAAATTTACCCACCTCCTCCAAGCTGGGCGGCAACCCTATCAGATCAAGGTACACCCGGCGCAGAAACTCCTCGTCCGAAGCCAGTCCGGACGAGAGTGTCTTGGTACGCTTCAGCTTAGCAGCGACAAATTCGTCAACCTTATTATTGGCCGGCATATCCTCCCACTCGAACCCGGAGCGGTCCCCCATAACAGTCACAATGGTCGAGGCGTATGAACCCTCATATCTGGCAAGCATCGGCGCCTCACCACGACGCTCGGTGGTCACCAAGCCGCTCTTGTCGGTCGTGGCGATGTCGGAGTTGCCGGTCTCGATGAACGACTCGGCGGTGACATCCCGTTTTTCACCATTGGTATAAGTGGCAATAACACGCATCTGTTGTTTGTTACCTATCTTTTGCACAACTGCATTCCTTGGATACATCTCAATGCTCGCCACTCGCGCCGAGCTGGTGTCAAGCTTCGCACCGTTGGCAATCCATCCCTTTAGGATTTCATAGTAATCCTCACCCACCTTGGCCAGCTGCCCTCCTTCATGCGGCACCGAGGCCGAGGCCTTGAGTAGAATCAGGCTATTGTCTGGTGCGGCGATATTCACCCGGCGGCTGGCCAAGTCGTCCGTGAACGCCCGCACGTCATAGATCGGATCGTAACCGCGCAGCGACAGCTTAAAGCCGTTCTTGCCGTCCTTGGAGCCGTGACAAGTGCCGGCGTTACAACCAAGCTTCGAGAGAACCGGCATCACGTCGCGCACATAATCCGGCCTGAAGTCGCCACTCACCCCGGCCACGCGAACCGTCAGCGTGCTCTTCTGGTTTTTATGGAAGATCTCAAGCTTGGCCTCACCGTCCTTAACCGGTTCCACCATGCCGCTCTTGCTCACCTTGATCACATCGGAATCGACCTTGAAGGTGAAATCGCGGGAGGCATCGTAGCTTTCACCGCTGCCCTTGACTGCGGTGAGCAGCAATTGGTTGTAGTCGAACTTACTGTTAAGATTGATCTCCTGCGGTTCGACCGACAACGCGATGACCTCTGGCAGTTTTTCCTTCGGCATCGGCACCGAAAGGAAGGCGCGCTTCAGATCAAGCGCTTGGCTGTCGTACAAGCGAATTACCCCGTCGGCACCGCCAACCGCCACCGTCGCGCCATCCGGACTGAACGCTGTAGCGTAAATCGACGTGCCCAACGAGACCTTGGCCAAGAGCTTGACCTCCTTGGTGTGATACTTAGCTGAAATCTTTTTCGAGTTTCCATCCAACGGCCGCTCGAATGCCTTTTTTAACTCGTCATTCACGCTGCTGTCGTAGTCGGAGTGGTACAGGTGAATCGACCCGGTTCCATTGTAGCTGCTGCCGGCAATGAGCTTGTTACCATCCGGCGCAAAGTCGACAGCGAAAATACGACCAGGCATTGGCGGAAACTTGCGAACCAGGTTTGAGTTGTCGCCGATCACGCGCTTGGTCACACGCGTCAGTCTGAAAATCTGCGGCACACCGTCCGAGCCGCCCACGAGTACTTCCTCCTTCTTCGGGTGAACCGTGATGGCGTGGATGCCGCCCTTGAGAGCGCCCGGAGTGATCGATGTGATGTTGTCAACAAAGCGTTGTGTCGCCACTTCAGTCAACTTCACCGCCATGTCACGGCCGACCGAGACGAGGTGATCGCCCTTGTTGTTCCAAACCGTGTCGAGCACCCAATCGTCATGGTTGTCCTTGAAGAGAACCTGCTCGCCGCTCTTCACGTCGAAGGCGCGAACCGTCGAGTCCGGCAAGCCGACCGCCACCTTCGAGTTATCTGGCGACCAACTCACTCCAAACACCGTGTCGTACTCAACCGGAATCGACATCGACAACTTTTTGCTGCCTACGTTCCAAATTTGAATCTCCCCCGAACGAGCAGGCAGACCCCCGGCCACGGCTAACTTTTTACCGTCGCTGGAAAACCTCACCTTCTGCACGCGCTCCGACAAGCCGATTAATCGGCCGGCCAAACCGGAACCGTCAGTGTGGTGCAGCAGCACCTCGTGATATCCGGCAACGGCGATCAGTGTGCCATCCGGCGAATAATCGATCGACGAGATGACCGGCGGCAAGCTGTACACCGGCGGGTTGTCCTTGTTGTAGCGTTGCTTGGCGCTCGCCGGCGTGTCGTCAGTCGCACCCTCAGCAACCCAGCGGGTGATCATCGCAATTTGCTCTGCGGGAAGCGGATCACCCTTTTGCGGCATCTCCGCCTCGCCGTCGATCGGGGTGATCAGCGTGATCAGGTGACTCTCGTCAGGCTTGCCCGGCACAAGCGCCTTTTCCTCACTCTCTCCACCCTTGAGTAACTGCTTGAAAGTCGTCATCACGTACCCGCCCTTGGCCTTGGAAGGCTGATGACAGCCGTGACATTGGCCCTGAAAAATCGGCCGGATGTCGCTGTAAAAACTGACCTTATTCGGTTTAGCCTCCTCGGCGTTGACACTCACCACTGCTAGAAGCAGCGCGGCCAAGATTCCTTGCAAAAACCTCTTTATCATCATGTTTTCCCTGCAGTCATTCAACTTTGCTGGATGTACATCATCGCACATTCATTCACCGGTAGGGAGAACAGATCATATTTTCAACCATTTTTCAATTTTTTTTCCGCTAAAAAACACCTAGTTAAGCGCTTGGTTTGGCCTCGCCTTGGTCAAACTGGGACAACATGATGCTCCGCCGTTTGAAAAAAAGATCCTCACAACCATGATTCTCCGAATCACCGCCTTTCTGACGCTGACTGCAAGCTACCTGTTCGCCGCTGACGACAAACTCGAGTGGAAATCGCTGCCTGATCTACCCGGCGGTTTTGGTGTTGCTGGGCCATTTGCCGGGACGCACAACGACACGCTGATAATCGCAGGGGGTGCCAACTTCCCCGATGGTGTACCGTGGCGCCCGACCGCTGACGGCGGAACTTCGGCCAAAGTTTATTACGACACAATTCACGTCGTCACGAAGGACGGCGCCGATTACTCGATCGACGAGGCCAAAACCAAACTCCCACAGGTGCTTGGCTACGGTGTCTCGATCTCGACCACCGACGGCGTACTGTGCATCGGCGGCGAGTGGCAGGAGGACGGCGTCACCCATCGATCGGCCAAGGTATTCGCGCTTAGCTTTACGGACGAACAGGTTGTCGTCGACGAAAATTACCCGCCGCTGCCCGAGGTCACGACGGCTGCCGCCGGGGCGTTGGTCGGCAAAACGATTTACATCGCTGGCGGCGACAGCGGCGAAGGCGCGACCCAGAATTTTTGGTCACTCGACTTGACCAAGCGCGATACGGACGACTTCAAGTGGGTCAAACTACCACCGTGGGACGGCCCAGCGCGCACGCATCTCCTTGCCAGTGCTCAAAGTGACGGTGGCACTGATTGCCTCTACATCTTCAGCGGCCGCATGAAGGATGCCCAAGGCCGCTGGCACATGCTAAGCGACGCTCACAAGTACAACCCCAAGTCAGGTAAGTGGAAAAAAATAAACAACATACAAACCAAAGGAGATGCTCAGCCTCGTTGCGTCATGGCAGGCACCGCCGCCTCTCTCGGCACAAACAGTCTGCTGCTGTTTGGCGGGGCTAATGGAAAACGCTTTATAACACTGGAAAGTTTGTCCGCTCAAATCACAGCCGCCAAGGCCGCAGGAAACCAGCAGGTCGCAGCTGAGCTGGATGCTGAGAAACAAAAAATACAAGATGCCCACGATGGATTCAGCCGCGACATTCTTCTCTACAACACAGTCACCGACCAATGGAAAAAATTCGCAGACTTCGAGGAAAGCTCACGCAGTGCCACGACACCGGGAGCGACGGAACGTGTACCCATCGGAAGCCACGTCACAACCACTGCCGTGCACTGGGGGAATTCGATTATTATTCCCACCGGTGAAAGCAGTCCC
>JAKUOU010000061.1 GCA_022451065.1 Pedosphaera sp.
TTGTCGAGCAGGGAAACGAGCGTGTTACGAGCGTTGAGGTGGCGTTCCCGGTGCTCGAGGTCGTCGTGTGTGAGGAGCACCTGGGCGATCTGTATGTTGTGTCTGGAAAACAGTTTCGTGTAGGTGGACATGAGCTGCGACTGGCCAACGGCAGCGCAGGCTTGCAGGTCGGACAGGTCGGTGGGGCGCTTGTCCATCTCGAGCACGCCCATGCCGGCACCGACGGCGCCGGACGATACGACAATGATCTCCCGGCCGGCTTGGCGCTGGGCCGCCACTTGGGCGACCAGTTGCTCTATTTGGCCGGGATCGATCTGTTTGCTGCGGCTGGTCAGAATGCCGGTGCCAAACTTGACCACCATGCGGCTGGTTTCTTTTAGTGCCTCTCGCTCCATCAGACGCGACTTGGGCTAAAGGCAACCGGCCATCCTTGCAAGCAAAACAAGCAGCAAGCACTTGGTCAAGTGGCGGAGAAAGGTTGCCTGACGGCGTAGGCTGCGTACACTACGCCGCACACAAAACCGCCGCTTGGCAAATTTTTCATGAAATCAGGAATTGTATTAGTTGTGGTCGCTAGCTCGCTGGCGGCATTGAATCAGATCCACGCCGATTGGCCCCAGTGGCGCGGCCCTGGTGGCCAAGGCCATGCCGACGCCTCCAGGCTGCCGGCCGAGTGGAGCGAGGTGAAAAACGTCTCGTGGCGTACCGAGTTGCCCGGGCGCGGCTGGTCGTCGCCGGTCATTCTCGGTAACCAGGTTTGGGTGACGGCAGCACACGAAACCCTCGCGTCCGAGGAGAAGAAAAAGGAGCGCTTGAAAGCCAACACTGGTAGCCAGCCGTTGACCGTCTTGTCCGAGGTGCGCATTCATGCGCTCTGCATTGATAAATCCAGCGGCAAGATTGTCAAAGACATCGAATTGCTCAAAAAGGAAGATCCCCAGTGGGTGCACAAGACGAATAGCTACGCCTCGCCCACACCGATCCTTGAGGACGGCAGGCTCTATTCTCAAAACGGTTCATACGGTTCCGCGTGTCTCGACATAAAAAGTGGCAAGGTGCTTTGGACGAATCAGAATCTGTGGGTGATGCACGAAAACGGACCCGGCGGCTCGCCCATTCTTTGGAACGACCTGCTGATCTTTCACATGGACGGCAGCGACCGGCAATTCATAGCCGCACTCGAAAAGAAGACGGGTAAACTTGCCTGGCAGACTCGGCGCTCCGGTGAGATGAATGATAACCCGCAACTGAAAAAAGCCTACGGCACGCCAGTCATCACAAAAGTGCATGGGCGTGATGTCGTCATCTCGCCTGCGGCCGACTGGATGTACGGCTACGACCCCGCGACCGGCAAGGAGCTTTGGAAGGTGAAGTATGGCTCGCTTGGTTTTTCGATCGTGCCGAAGCCGGTGATTGGTGATGGCATGGTTTACATCGGCACCAGCTACATGAAACCGCGGTTGATCGCGCTGGATATCACCCAGGCCAATCCGAAGATTGCCTGGGAGTGTAAACGCAGTGTGCCGGCCATCTCGTCTCCGATTTTGATCGGCAACGAACTGTATTTCGTCAGCGACTCCGGGGGGATTGTCACCTGTCTCGACGCCAAGACGGGGAAGGAACATTGGCGCGAGCGCATCAGCGGCAACCACGGCGCGTCACCGACATTTGTCGGTGGTAGATTGCTCTTCCACAGCAAGGAGGGCGAAACGACTGTTCTCAAGCCGGGCCGGAAGTTTAAAATATTGGCTCGCAACAAACTTGACGGCGCCCATCACGCCAGCGCCGCAGTGAGCGATGATGCCCTCTTCCTGCGGACCGAAAAAGCCATCTACAAAATAGAGAAACAATAACCATGCGTGGCGGCCAAGTCGCAACCCGATGGAAATCACCGTTCATTAGACTTTTTAAGGTTGAGAGAAAAATTCCGATTCTCTGCGGGATTTATTTCCTGCTTGAGTTTCGCCACTCTAGATTGACTAGGGCAGTCAAAGACGTGAACGCCCAGTAGGAGATGGCTAAAACGGCTATCTCTCTAAAAACCACACCAACCAGGGAATGGGGCGGATTTGATTCGCCCCATTCTTATTTCATCTAGGGGTAATTCTTGGTATTGGGAGAGGTAACAAGCGTGGCACCCATGAATGGCTCTGGATGGGCTTGCTTTAAGGGGAGGAAGGAGTAAAAACGGTTTAGCCACAAAGGTCCCGACACGACGCTTAGCCAAGCGATGAGATTTTGTTTATGAAACTAAACTCCAAACTGAGAGGCGGCTTCACCTTGATCGAGTTGCTGGTGGTGATCGCGATCATCGCGATCCTCGCCGCGATGCTCTTGCCCGCGCTTGCCAAGGCCAAGCAAAAAGCGCACGCAATTGCCTGCATGAACAATCTTAAGCAGGTTGGTTTGGGCATGCTGATGCACGCCGATGAGAATGACGACATGATCCCGCGTGGCAATGACAAGCGTTGGTGGTTCGTTTTCATGCCGTACATCCCTGAGGGCGGCACGGAGAGGGACTTTCGTAACATCAAAATTTTCATGTGCCCGAGTTATCCGCTGCCCAAGCGCACCCCAAATAGAAAACAGGTGATCACCTACGTCGTCAATGCGTGGAAGTTTCGCTCGGCACGGGATAATATTGGCTATGAGCATATCGGCTTCAGCAAGATCACCGACTTCGCTCAACCGTCCGACTCCGTCTACCTGCTGGACAATGAGGATGGGATTGACAATCCCGGAATCAACCGCCCGATCGTGACCGGGTTTCAGGATTCGAGGACGGATTTAAACGACGTGTGGCAGCCAAGTCATTTGCCCTACGGTGCCAATGGTAAACGCCTCAGCGGTGATCGGCGTATCGCCGCCAAGCGACACAGTAACAAGGGTTCAAACATGCTCTTCCTTGACGGCCACGCCGGTTTTCGTGATTCCAAGCTGATCGACATTAATTTGTTCCGTGAAAAGAAACTGTAAGCCTAGAGCCTTGATGGGGGACTCACAGAAGAAAACAAACCACGGTTTCACTCTGATCGAACTGCTAGTGGTGATCGCGATCATCGCGATCCTCGCCGCGATGCTGTTGCCCGCGCTTGCCAAGGCCAAGCAGAAGGGGCAGTCCACCGTCTGCCTCAACGACCTCAAGCAGGTCGGCTTGGCCATGCTGATGTTCGCCGATGAGAATGACGACATGGTTCCCCGCGGCACCGCCGGCAACGCCCGGCGCTGGTGGCTGGAGTTCATGCCTTACGTGCCGGAGGGAGGCACGGAGCGGGACTACCGGAATATCAGGATTTTTATGTGCCCGAGCTATCCCATCCCGAAGAACACACCGAATAAAAAACAAGTAGTCACGTACGTGGTCAATGCGTGGGACTTTACCTCCACAAGGGACACGGTCGGCTATGAGCAACTTGGATTGAGCAAACTCACGGCATTCAAGCAACCGGCCGACTCGGCGTACCTGCTGGACAACGAGCACGATACATGGCGCCCCATCGTCACCGGTTTCCGTGATCCGCAGACGGCCTTGAACGACGTCTGGCATGCAAACCACCTTCCCTACGGCTCAAGTGGCAAACGCCTCAGCAACGACCGCCGCATCGCTGCAGCGAGGCATAGCGTCGGCTCGAACATCCTCTACCTCGACGGCCACGCTGGCTACCGCGCGGCCAAGCAAATCAGGACCGACCTCTTCCGCAAGCAGAAGCCGTAACCCATGCTTGGCTAAGCGCCGGGGTTGGCACACACTCTGCCGCAACGATGAGCCGCCGCCAATTCTGCCTCACTTTAGTCCTTGGGTTGCTCGTGGGTTGCGTTGAGACGCCCGATATTTGGGAGGCGGCCAAGTTTGGGGATGGTCAGCGGGTATCTGAGCGTCTGTCGACGGGTGCGAATGTGGATCAACCGGATAAAACTGGTGCCACAGCACTGCACTGGGCGGCGCTTGGGGGTCACGACCATATTATTCGTCAGCTTCTCGATGCCAAAGCGGATGTGAATGCAGCCGAGGCAGGCTCCGGCATGACTCCGCTGCACGGTGTGGCACGATGGAACAGGCTTACGACTGCCAAATTGTTGTTGGCCAATGGAGCCAAGGTTGATGTGCGAGATCGCTTTGGCCGGACGCCGTTGTTTGATGCGATGGTGAAGAATCGGTTCGAGATGATCGATCTGCTATTGGGCAGCGGCGCAGATTTATCGACACGAAATAACGAGGGGCAGACGCCGCTCGATTGGGCCATTTCTCATCGAAAGCCAAAGCTCATTGAGCATCTCAGGGCGCATGGTGCCAAGGCGCCTTCGGCTGATTAGCGCCCTCCCTTTTTCATCCGGAAAAGACGGTCAGGGGCGCGCTCCTTTAGGATATCAGCGTGTCCGTCGAAGTAGTTCGAGTTTGCTGATCCAAAGCCTTTTCTAGAAGTACTGCCGGACTTGTAGAAGGAACTGTTCTCGTTTCCACCCCTGTGGCGGTAAAGAACGTTGCCTCCGCCGATCGGGCTACCGCTGTCGGTCTCGTCGGGATAAAGACAGGCGTTGTAGCCGTCAATATCGGCTGCAAAAATGGTTTCTGACGGGGACTGGATCTCCGCCATCTTGAATGTACGGCCACCCTGGAAATTCTTGTTCATGGCGTAGGTGTATACATCACGCCAGTCACCGTAGGGCTTACCTTTGACGCTGGAGGGACAGATGAAAACACCGGTGCCCATCACCTTCGCCTCCTTTCCGAGGTATGGTTGAATGACCCGGTACCACAAGCGGTCACTTAGAACCCCATTCTTGTCCTTAAGCTTGAAGGGCGGCCAGCAGCGGGGTACCTCCTCCGTGTCCTGCTCGTAGAGCACCAGTGCCAGTCCCAGTTGCTTCACATTGCTCATACACTTGATGGCTGTGGCCTTGTCCTTGGCCTTGGCCAGTGCCGGCAGCAGCAGTCCGGCAAGGATCGCGATGATCGCGATCACGACCAGCAGCTCAATTAATGTGAATCCTATCGCGAGATTTGGCTTTGGAGTCGTTAGCTTGTTTTGCATTAGTAGGAATAAACGAAGTCCTGCCCCCGCAAGTAGATCATTTTATGGTCGTCGTCAATCGCCAATAACAGTCGATCCGCCGTAAGGCCAAGCGGAACGGCGGAGTGACATTTGAGGATTGTCATGTCCCGGGTTGCGGCCCAGATTCCCTGTTGATTGACCATGAAGCAAGTGAACCCACCCTTACGCCCGACCCGGAGGCAGTTCCTCACCGGTATGGCGGCTGGAACTGCTGCGGCCGGGGTGAGCGATATTGCCTTTCTGTCCCAACTCCAAGCTGTCCCGTCGGCTGATGCCAAGGTGTCCGCAGACGCCGTCCAGTTGCTGCCGGAGATTGAGCCGACAGTGCGTCTGATTGAGGAGACGCCGCGGGCCAAGCTAATGGAGGAGGTGGCGCAGCGGATCAAGGGTGGCATGAGCTATCGCGAATTGCTGGCCGGTCTGCTGTTGGCGGGGGTACGCAACGTGGAACCCCGGCCGTCAGTCGGCTTCAAATTCCATGCCGTGCTGGTGGTTCACTCGGCCCACTTGGCCGGCCTGTCCTCGCCGGCGTCCGACCGGTGGCTGCCGGTCTTTTGGGCACTGGATAATTTCAAAAGTGCGCAGGCACGGGACGTGCGGGAGGGCAACTGGACCATGCCGCCGGTGAATCAAAAACAGGTTCCCTCAGCTACACAGGCCAAGCGTGCCTTTCGGAGGGCGATGAATCGATGGGACGAAGCAGCGGCTGATGCCGCCACGGCTGGCCTCGTGCGTGGTCACGGGGCGAATCAGGTGTTTGAGCTGTTTGCCGGGTACGCGGCCCGGGATTTTCGCAGCATCGGTCACAAGGCCATCTTTCTGGCAAACGCCTGGCGCACCCTGCAAACCATCGGCTGGCGTCATGCCGAACCGGTGATGCGCTCGCTCGCCTACGCGCTGCTCAACCATGTTGGCGAACCAAATCCGGCAGAGAACGACTTGGTGCCGGATCGTGCCTGGCGCCGTAACCAAGCGCAGGCCGGGGAGATTCGCGATGCATGGCAACACGGCCAACCCAATGACGATGCGGTTCGGGAATTGGTCGCCGCTCTCCATGCCGGTGGCGAGGAGCAGGTGTGCCGACTTGTCGTGACTCAGCTCAATCGTGGCGTGTCGCCGCAGTCTGTTTTTGACGCGCTGTTTCTCGGTGCTGGTGAGTTGTTGATGCGGCAGAACGGCATCGTCGCATTGCATGCCCTGACCACCACCAATGCGCTTCGATTCATCTACAACACCAGCGGCAACGACACGACGCGGCGACTGGTATTGCTGCAAAACGCGGCTTTCCTGTGCTCGTTTCGCGAGGCCATGCGAGGCCGCGGCGAGGTGCTTGAACGGACGCATGGCCAATTGGATCTGCCGCCCGATGTTGTGGGGGATCATGCACTTGGCAGCATCTTCCGGAGCGTGGACAACAATCGGCTTGCCGCTGCGCAAAAAACCTTGGCCTACCTGGACAACGGGCAAAGCCCGCAGGCGTTGATCGCGGAGGCACGCCGTTTGGTGTTTCTCAAGGGTAACGACTCTCACGATTACAAGTTCAGTTCCGCCGTACTCGAGGATTATTATCAGGTCTCGACCAAGTGGAGGAACCGTTTCCTTGCCACCAGCCTGTTCAAGCTGCACGGCTCGGGCGAACGCACCAACCCGTTGGTCAATCGAATCAGCAATGCGTTCCAGGCCTGAACCAATGCGCTGTTCCATCCGGTATTTGCGGTCTTGGGGGGTTGCCTGTCTGTTGACCGCTTGGCCAAGCGCAACGGCGTCAGACGACAAACCTAAGGAAGGCGAACCAGTCGTCTCCACCGGCAGGCAGTTTGCCGAACTCAAGTCATTCGACGAGCTGATGGAGGGTTTCGTCCGCGACAACGAACTGCCCGGCGCGGCGCTCGCCGTGGCAAAGGATGGTCGCCTGGTTTACGCGCGCGGCTTTGGTTACGCGGATGTCGAGGAAAAGCAGCCGGTGCAGCCGGAGTCACTGTTTCGCATCGCCAGCATTTCCAAGCCGTTCACCGCCGTGGCCACCCTGCAATTGGTGGAGCAGGGGAAGCTTGGGCTCAACGACTCTGTGTTTGGCCTGCTACCGCACAAGCCGCACTTGGCCGAGGGTGACTCAATCGACCTCCGTCTTGGCCAGGTGACGATCGCCCATTTGCTTCGACACCAAGGCGGCTGGGATCGCAAGGAGACAATCGACCCACTGTTCCACGCGATCGAGATCGCCAGTGTCCTTGGCAAGCCTCCGCCCGCGACGCAGGACGATGTGATCCGGTTCATGATGGGCTGGAAACTGGACTTTGACCCCGGCGAACGTTACGTGTACTCGAACCTTGGCTACTGCCTGCTTGGCCGCGTGATCGAGCAGGTGACCGGTCGTCGCTACGGCGACCACATGGTGAACGAGTTCCTCAGGCCGCTTGGTATTGAGTCGATGCGCCTCGGCAAAACCCTTCTCCGTGACCGTGCAGACAACGAGGTGAAATATTACCCCAAGGGCGACCGGCTCGGCATCGCCGTCACCGGGGATGTCATCGGCGCAAAGGTGCTTTGGCCCTACGGCACGTGGTCGATCGAGAGCTTTGACTCGCTCGGCGGCTGGATCTCTTCGGCGCCTGACCTCGTTCGGTTTGGCTCGGCGGTGGATCGCTATGAGCAGTCCGGCATCCTGAATGAGAAAACGATCGCGACCATGATCGAGCGGCCGGCCAAGGGCCACTTCGGCAACGATGAAAAGGGCAAGCCGGACGCCACGCACTATGGCTGTGGCTGGTCGGTGCGCCCGGTGAAAAATGGTAAAACCAACCGCTGGCACACCGGCGGATTGTCCGGCACATCGACCATCCTCGTGCTGCGACATGACGGCCTCTGCTGGGCTGTGCTGTTCAACACCAACCTCACTTCCGACGGCAAAAAGCCCTCCTCAAAAATCGACCCGCTCGTCCACAAGGCCGCCGATGCCGTCACGGCCTGGCCAAGCCACGACTTATTTGTTAACTGATGGAACATGCGCTCAATGCTTTTGGTCAAGCGCATCGTGGCAATTAAAAAAAGAACCCCGGCTACTTTCGCAACCGAGGCCTTTTTTCTGAGCAATAAGCAATGAAGCTTATTTGATAGATGCGGACTCGCTAATCACAAACGTATTTAACTCGCACGCACCCAAATTCTATCCGATAACATTAACAAACCGTTTAAGCCATGACCCACCAGCTTGTGGCTTTGACAAGCGTTACGGACACGCGAGATAATGCAATGCTTAAACGTAATCTTCAAGTTTAAAACAAAAAGTTGATTATTTTTGTCCAATTCGTAGCCTTCCTGCTTATTCTTTTTCGAGAGATTTTGGAGCAATGGGCAGACCGAAGATAGATAACAAGAAGGAAACGAAGTCGTTTCGGGTCGATCCCCGCTTGTGGAAGTTGGTTCAAGCTGAGGCGAAATCATCCAAAAGTAAGCCGACCGATATTATCAATGAGGCATTGGCGCGGCACTTGGGCGGTGTCATTCGCAAGAAAATGGACTTGGATAATGAGAAGTTGATCCATTTCTTGACTCGACTGGATGTGGTGTCGGAGGAGTTGGACCTAATGAAGGGAGATTTGTCTAAATATGAATCAAAGAATCGAAAACGAACTAAATAGCATACTCGAAGAGTTGGAGAATCTTGGGCACTGCAAGAATGACTTGATATCACATTGTCTGAAACAGGATGGCATTCAAATCGCGCGGCGGTGGGATATTCGCAGGGTGGTGATTCTCGGGATGTTGATAGTCGGTATGTCTTATTTGTTTTTTTTAATGAACTCGGGTTTTGCCAGCGATCCGGCGATTACAGTAGAGCGAGATCTCCCGGCATTCATTGCCAAGGATAATACATTGTGTTATCCGGCCCAGGTTCAGATTAAAAATGGTAAGTCTCTAGAGAGATGGCACTGGGATTTTGGTCAATATGGCGATTTAAACGGGTTTATTCAGCGATATACCTGTAATACTGATGTCGATCCATTATCAGTCACCTGTTACCGGCAAGGGGAAAAGTTCAAGAAATACGATCCGAATATTAAGCCGTTACCCAAGTCAATTGTTTGGTCGTGGGTTGCGAACTCCAGCATTCGCTATGGTGTGGTGGATGAGCAAAGTCGTAATCATGGCCTTTGGATTGAGTTTTTAAATAACAAACCAACGTCGGCAGAACTCTGGAATCACGGCTTCCAGGTTGGTTTGGCCAAGCGCGATATTGCTGGCCAGTGGAGTACGACTGTGAAAGTGGCAGAATTTGAAATGCCAAGCGATCCAGTTGCGGTTTGGCATGAAACCAACCAAGGCTATTTTAATCCTGATTATGCTAAGACATTGATTGGGGTGAAGCATAGTATGATTCGACACGACTTGGCATTGGCCAAGCTGGTGAGTCCGTCAGTCTTGAGTAACATTGAGTCGGATGAAATCCGATTTGCTCAAAAGGGGAACTGATCCTCAACGATCGCTTGGCCGATAGGTTTGCTTGGCCTTGGCTAGGACTTCGTCGCGGGTAAAAGGCACTTTTCTTAATTTTTCCTCGGCAAACAACGGCGCCTGATCGGTGTGGTGCGGCGAGTCGGGATTGCCTGGGCTGCTACCAAACTGGTTGATTGCCCAAGCTTGCAGTTTGCCGTCCCTGTCCCACTCAACGAACTGGAAGAAGCAGTCGCCGGCCACTCCAGCGAGTGCGCCATCTTCCTGCGGTCGGCCATAGATGGCGCGAAGCGTGTCGGGCCCGCCGCCCAGCGGGAGGTTTTTATCACCCCTAACCAAGCGGTTGACCTTGCCCCACTCGACGTCGATCCGGCCAAAGTGTTTACGGAGATCTTCAGAAGCTTTCTGAAGCTGGTCGAACGTTCGTTCGTGTTCGGTTTTTCGTTTGCTCGAATTTGACCTTGGCCGAAAGGTCAGCAGGACAAGGGCAGCGGATCGATTATCTTTTGCCATTTCACCGTTCCATTGGCGCAGCAGTTCGAATTCCTTTTTCAGTCCGTTGCTTTCCGGCTGTGCATCAAGGAAATTGACGACTTGCATTCGCAATTCCGATTTTTTCGAGTACGTCTTGTCGTATTTGTATTGAAAGAATTCGTCGTGGTTGATCGAGTCGTCGCCACCGTACAGCTCGACCGCCCGGCGGGCGCGGTTGGTCATCCATTTTTCGATGCCGTAGTTTTTCGAAAATGCCGTCTCGTCCGGATTGTCCTCGCCGGTAGTCGTCTGGAATGGATCGCTATTGCAGTTTTGAATGAAGCCCGACTTTGGGTTCTCGACGGTCGGGAGTTCGTCGAACGGCCGATACTCTTTCCACAGGGTGTTGCGGGTATTGCCGGGGACGGTGCCGCTCCAGTCGTGGCCATCGGCACGTTCCGGCAGCAGGGCGTTGTAGCTGTAAAATAAGTTTCCGTCGCGATCGCCGTAGCCGGTGTTGAACATGGCCAGCGCGTGGATGCGCATGGCTTCCTTGAATTCATCGAGGTTACGCGCTCGGCCCATGAGGTACCATTGTTCGATCTGCCGGAACTCGCCGATGCCGGCATAGCGAATTGCGAACACCTGATCATCAACACGCATCGCGGGCCCGTAGATCGAGTAAAGAACCTCGCGGTTTACCGTCCAGCGGAAGTTTCCCCATAGCCGAATTTCAAGCGGGGCCAGGCTCCGTTCCAACTCGAGCCATTCGCCATCGACCTTGTACTGGTTTTCGTTTTCCGGGTTGATCTCGAGCTCGAAAACATCGACGAGATCCGGCTGATTGACCGTGTGTCCCCAGGCGATGTTCTCGTTGTGCCCGAGGAAGATGACCGGCGAGCCGGGGAACAGGCCGCCGTAGAGGTTTTGCCCCTCCTCGCTGATGAGGTGCGCTTCGTACCATGTGACCGGTCCGGTCCATGGCTGGTGGGAGTTGATGCAGACGCGCGTCGCTTGGTCGGCCGAGCGGCTTGGCCCGACGGCGACAAAGTTCGAGCCAATCGGAAGCTGATCGGGATTCAGCACACTTGCCGTGGACGCTGGCTTGCCGGTGCCGGCCATCAGTCGTGCCAGGTCTCTGTGCATCCCGAACATCATTGGGAGTTTATGGATGGAACCGGCTACAAGATCCTGTGGCTTGGCTGGCCAAAGGTGACGTTTCAGTTTTTCCTGGTGTCGACTGGCGTAAAGATTCAAGCCATCGGTGTAGGCCTTGCAGATGGCACGGAAATTGGGATCTAGCTTGTCATATTTTTGGTCCAAGTCATCCCAAACCCGTATCAAATGTACGTAGTAGTCGTTCGGCGCCATCGCCAGCCCTTCCACTGAGGCTAGCTTTCCGCGCACAGCAAGGAGCACATCCTGTATCGTTTCAAAGTCATCCTCGGCGTGGGCGTAGGCCAGGCCGTGGGCGGTGTCAGCGTCCGTTTTGCCGAGGATGTGGGGGATTCCCCACTCGTCGCGAACGATCTGTACGTCGTACTTCTTTGCTTGGCCAAGCGCGTCGGAAAAATCGACCGTCGGCTTCATCGTAAACAACCGGTCGGCCAAGCCGAACGTCCCGCCGCTGACAAGCAGTGCTGTCAACACGGCCACCGCCGGTTTTTTGTAGAGTACATCCAGTAACCACGCTGGGCTGACCAGCAGGAACTGAAGATCCTCGGTGAACGCCGGTTTTTTTCCCTCAATCCCGTGGCCGATGAACTGTCCGACCCAGGCCATCACAAATACTATCAGCGAAGTGACAAAGAGCGAAAGTGGACTTGCTTCAACGCTGATGCAAAGCAGCGAGGCTACCAAGCCGAAGAACAGCATCCCCGCCAGGCTGCCTAAAGACAGGAACAAGTAATAAACCGATGCCAGGACGATGAAGATGGCTCCTGCGTTAAGAGTGAACGAAAGCTCGTCGCCGAGCGTGGTCGGAATCTTTATGCACCAAAGCAGCCCTATAAGGCTCAGCGCAATCAGCGGCACGCAAATGAAGTGGACGAGTCGGTTCGTCTCATCCTGATGGAATTCCTCATAGTGGGCAATTAGCCGGTCCAGTTTTCTCATCTTGGGTAAGTCGCCGTCTGATGTCTCTGCCCGGTAGCATGGAATGGGGCTTGATTGCTAATGGATTTTGACATGTACGATTCGGAAATCATTTGCAGGAAATGGTTAGTTTCCAACTTTGAAATCAAGCGTGACGTAGTCGGGAATAAACTCATCTTCAGGGCGCTGGACCCGGTCGACTTCGAATGGGCGTGCGACATTGTTTCCGGCAAGATCCTCTAGCCCTGTCCCGATCACCACCCGGTAATCGCCGTCTTTCCATCCTCGGCTCGGGACAAAAGTCCACTGCCTCTCAGAGTTCCTGACTTGAACCTGACCTTCAACCGCATGCTTCCCGGCATCCTCGATCCAAAGCAGTCGTTGCAGCAGTGCGTGATCCAACGGTTCAGGAAAATCGAGCGTCATCGGATTTATTGAGCCGGCCTCTGGGACGGTCATTGTCCATCGGGCCGGGGATGGTATTTCCACATCCGGTGCGGCCACGATAAATTTTTTTGTGAAGCCTTTCTTGAGCGGGGCGCCGGCCGCATCCGGCCACGTGGCGTCAATCTTGAGTGTATACGATTGGCCTTTCTGCAACACCGGTCCGTCCTGTTCTCGGGGCAGTAGGCCGCTCTTGATACGTCCGGGGTCAAACAGGATGGTGAGTCGTGTGCCGTCCGGGTTCCACAACTCCTCGTCCACTTCCAGGAATGGGAGATCAATTTTTTTGTTCCGCGCATTGAGCAGGTGTATGTGGCTGTAAACATTTCCCTGACTCATTGGCGCGGAAAAATGCAGATAGAATTTAAGTAGGTTCTCGGGTAGCGAATTTGCGGTCGGGTAAACTTGGCTCACGATTGTTTCCGGCATGGCCCTCGGTCTCTCGAGTCGAAGGGTGGCTTCGATGACATCAAAAGACGTCCCTTCTGGCAGGAGGCCGGCCTTCGAGGGATTGAAAACGGCATGATAATTGACCCCGGCCTGCAGGGCAAAGAGCGGCTCAAATATCAGGTGGTTATTCGTGACCCGGTAGGAGCCTTGAACAGGCGGAAGTTTCCTCCAATCCAAGCCCTCTGCAGTTTCGGCATGGATGTGAAACACCTGTTCCCAGTCTGCCGTCTCCAATGTATCCGAGTTTGTCAGGCCATCAGCCACTGCTTGTGGCAGATCGACTTCAAATACCGCCTGGCTTGGCACGGCGGCCCTCTTGGCCAAGCGAATTAAGCCGGACGGCTTCGTGGACTCTGCGGCGTTATCTTGCGTTGCCTTGGCGCAGCCAAGCTGCAAAACCAGAATGAATGGACAAAACGCTATCGCATAGTAGTGCCTCAAGGGCATTACGGGAGTCGAACAGCCTCAAGGTTCAGGTTGTCACCATCCGCACCCCGTACTACCAATGCATGCTGGCTGTCCAACTCGGCTAACTGGTGTACTTCTGTCCAGTCTGAAACTGTCTCATACGGCACACCTTCTGTTTCGCCTCTGGCCACTTTTTCGGTGATGCCCTTGTAATTCCCAAGTTTCTCCGTGGTGATTTTCATCACTCCGCGGCTGCTATTGGCCATCAGCAGATACTCCTTGCCATTCTTCTTATAGACAATCATGTCAAGCGGGCGGTTGCGGTTACCCAGTTCCGCGATGGTTTCCCCCATGACATTTGAGCCCGGCTTCAACTCCATCATCGGGATTTTCACGAGTGGAGTGCAGGTGTAGGCGGCGAGAATATAAGGATCGCCAGCGATGTCGTAGCTGACAAATGTGCGGACAGGGGAGGACGTTTCATAACGGCCATGCGCCCCGTGAAAAATTCTCACCCCCGTCCCCTTCTGTGAACCTTCAAAGGGAAAAGGAATGGTTCGTAACGTCGAAGAAAACTCCTCATTGGAAAGTCCTGCAACGATCACCTTGCCCTTGACAAAGGCGATGTCCGTGATGGACTCCATCCGCTGGTTTCTGCGCCGGCGACCTGTTCCTGTTTCTTTATCGTCGGGGGCATTTGACAGTTTCGCAACGGAGTGCTGAACATTTTTGAGTGATAAAACATGAATCTTTCCGCTGGGATGGACGGACACAACAACCGCGTTGGCGTCGGCTCCCTGTCCGCGGACTACTGACATATAAGCCGTTTTCGAAGCGGAATCCACGGCAAGGTCAACGATCCGGACTTGATCCACGGATGCACCCAGGACAGCGGCCACTTTGGCATTCAACCCTTCAACCTTGAAGTTGCCGGAGGATTTGTCAGTCGGCTTGGTTTCGGTCTTGATCGCGATGATGGAGGCCGCCTTGGGATCGGAGACAAACAATACTCCATCCGGGCCCGTGGCTAGTGGCCCGATGGACTGGAGTTTGACATCCCCCTTTTGATACGGGGCTGCGTCCGGTGTTGAAACGAAAATGGTCGCCAGCAAAGTGGCGAACAAACTGACAATAGAACGTTGAATGGTTTTCATAACTTGTGTTTAATAAAGTGGGTGCTTCGAGGAGAAGCTGGGCATAAAATCAAAGACTCTGCAAGCCCACAGTAATCTTGTAGAATGAGATCATTGCCATGAATCAGTTGTGATTGAGAAGGTGAATGGCAACCCTCCCCGATGGGACTCGAGACTGTTCAAGCACCTTTGCCGACCTTCGCCTAAATGACTCCACCAGAACGCGGTAATCGGTAAGATAAAAAAAGCTTAAACTTAGGGCATCGGTGAGTTGTCACTGAAGCGACTGATAAATCTCCAGTACTCGCCCGAGGTCGATGCCGGTTGGCTTGGCTTGCAGTAGCCATTCGAGATCTTTCTTTGCTGCACCGAATTGTCGGTTTTGGATGAGCAGCACAGCGCGGCTCCATCGATCGAATGCGGAGTCAGGCTGCAACGCCACCAATGTCTCCACGTAGCGCAGCAGCTCCGCCGGCTGATTGCTCTCCTGCGCTGCTCCCATCAGGTTTCGTAGCATCCGCAGCACGATATCGCGCTTGTTTGACTTGGCCAGATACTCCGGCACAAAGGAACGACCGGTGTTGGCACGTACCAGCTCCTCCGTATCAGCTTGACTTAAATATTTGCCACCATCGAACGGATCAATGAACTGTTCCTTCTCATCGATGACGTGCTTGATAATGAAATGCCCGGGCGCACCGACGCCGACCACGCCGTCTATTCCGCACCCGGCTGCCAACTCCATCACCAGCACCGATAATGTGATCGGCAGCCCTTCGCGATCATCGAGCACACGATTCATGTAGCTGTTGGCCTTGTTGTAGTAGTCCTGCCGGCTGCCGTGGTATCCGTTCTCCTCGAACAAATAAGAGATCAGCGTTTTTAGCTTTGCTGCGTCGTTATCGTTATTGGTGAACTTCCCCTTTACTTCCGCAGTCATGTTTTTTAACTGCCGTTCGTAGTAGTCAACATCCACATCGGGATCGTCGATTTTGGCGATCAACAGCGAGGCGCGAAACAGGTCGACTCCTTCGTCGTCGTTCTCAAACAACGCCGCCAACTGGTCGCGGATCAAGCGTCGATGTAGTCGTACAGAGGCGAGACGGAGGCGAGCAGCCTGTTCCTCCAGCCGTTTGGCTTCCTGATCCAAATGCCGCAGTGCCTGCCCCGGCTGTTTGCGTGCGTCGGCCAGCGTCCTTTCCTTGAATTTCCCTCCGTTGGTTTGCGCCTCGGCGATCAGCGCCTGGCCAAGCGATTCGACAATTGGTGTCGTTTCGTCGTTGACCTGTTTGCCCAGTCGAAAGTTGCGGAAGGTTGCCACCGTGTTGCGGAACTTGGCCAAGCCGACTTTCCCACCTTGGAGTCCGCGGTCGGCTGACTCGAAAATCAGGTGCCCATTCACGTGGCAGTAAAAACGATTCCCTTCATGCCGCAGCTTGAGCGTGTTCCAATCTCCCGGCAAATAGTGGCGGGTGAGTTGCTGGTCAAGAATGGTCCACGAAAACACGTTCGCCCCGTCGAAACGTGTCAACCGCATCTGCCCGGCGGTGGGGTAAAATCCGTAATGCTTGTTCTCTCCATCGGATGCCCACACCAGGCCGGCAGCTCCGTCTTCGTTCTCAAGCTTGACCTGTACCGACAGCTCGAACGGCGTCTCTGGCACGGCGCTCGTCGAGAGACACAATGAGCGGCCACCGAAACTTTCTCCCGCATGACTGACGTGAATACTCCCGCCTTTTCTGCGCCAGTGGCCGCCGAACACCGGCGTCCACTCCTTTGGGTTGAGCATGCCGATGGTCATCCAGCGCTCGATCGGCACCGGGTTGGGTTTTTCCAGGAGTGGCTTCAGTAAATTTGCCGGTACGGCAAAGCCGAGATTTTCGGTGACGAGTGACTTCATGGTGATCACGCCGTGCACGCGGCCGTTAAGGTCGAGCATCGGCCCACCGCTGTTGCCGGGTTCAATTGGCACGGCCAGTTGAATCATCTCCACGCCGTCGAGTGTGCGCCGCGCCGAGACCACCCCTTGCACAAAACTGAAATCGAGACCGTGCGGCGTGCCCATCGCCACCACTGGCGAGCCTTGGCCAAGCGCTGACGAGTCACCGAGTGGCAGCGCCGGCAGATCGGTTTTGTCGACACGCAACACAGCCAGATCGAGTGTGCGATCCCAAGCATGAACGGATGTCACCTTCACTTCCTCGCCGCTGGCCAGGCGCACAAGTAAAGGCCGCCCTTCACCGACAACATGCAGGCTCGTGGCAATCAGTCCATCACTGGAAACCGCGAAACCGGTGCCGACACCTGCCTCTTCGTCGTCGCGGCCGATCTGCGTCAGCACCACGATTGATTTACGGATTTGCTTGGCCAGACTCTTGGCATCCAACGGCTCCGCGGAGGGCAACTCTTGCGCGACCGACAATGACACTGAGACAAACAGGCCAAGTGCGGCACGGAGTTCAGCAAAGTGCATGGCGGACTTTAGCCAAACGCCCTGCCGGTCGCACGGCTTTTCCTGCCTCGACAGTGTCGGGAGAGCGTTCGGTATGGCTTTCGGCGTCCATTAAGCAACATCAGTTGCCGCGCAGCCGCACAAAGTTCTGGCTTTGCCCTTGGCCGACTGGATCGGTGAAGCGGTAGGTGGCCGTCGCGGTGCCGTCACCGTTGTCGACATTCACCACGTGCTCGATCGTGGCGGAGTCTGAGGACCAAGTGATGAGGTCACTGGAAACTTCCACTGTCAACGACACGTCGACATCGAGATTCTTGCGGAATGTCAGGAACAGATAGTCGTCTACCACTCCGTCGATGTCGATGCTCCGAACAGTGATACCGAATGCGGGGGCGTCGGAGGCTAGGTCCGGTCGAGAGCCGAATAGAAACTCCCAATAGTTGCTGACCCCGTCTTTGTCGTCGTCGTCTTTTGTCCCGCCCCTAATTCCGTTCAGGTCGGCCCAGGCAGCGTATGTGATACCCGCCGGCTCGGTTGTGCCGGGCGACCCGCCGAGATTACGGCTCACCGTCCAACTGGCTGGTTCGCCGTGCGGAGGTCCGTCAGCTGGATGGAGAAGAATCAGGCTCGACCCATCGCCGTCCGCCTCTTTCGGCCACGGAAGCTGGTCGTTGTAAGTGAAATCGTGGATTGGTTTTTGACCGTCTCCGGTGATGAGCAGCTGTTCCCCGTCATTGTTTAGCCGGCCGGTATACTCGAACGACTGGATGCCAACCAGAGCGCCATATCTGGCTTCAAAGGCTGCACGGTTGCGGATTAGAAGCAGTCTTTTTCCGGCTCTCAGAAAGGTGTTCTCCGGGAACGCGAAGGTGATCCCAGCCTCGAAGCGGATGTCGCTCAGGTCGATGGTGGTCTTGCCGGTGTTTAGAAATTCGATGAACTCGAAATCGTCGCGATCACTGCTCTGCGCCAACTCCGCTGGAGTGGTTGGGTTATTGGGATGATAGTGCAGTTCGGAAACGACGAAGTTGGTGGCATCGACCGAGAGTCCGTCGATGGTGTAGAACGCTTCATTGAGGGCACTCCATTTTTTGTTGCCGGTGTTGTAGGAGCGAGCCCGTATTATTGTCGGCTCTGCAATAAAGAGCGGATCTGAAACATTGTCACCACCACCCTGGCTGGTCTCGCCACGAAGCATCATATCAAAGCGGATATCCGAACTTCCGCCGCTGGCTTGGTGGATCTCAACCGCAATGGTATTGGTGCCGGCAGACAGCGTCTCTGTCGTAAGGGGGCTTCCGCTCCCGCCATTATATATGGAGGCGATTTCATCAGGGGTAATGGCACGGGCCCAAACACCGAAATCATCCACAATACCATCAACGTTGCTGCCGCCGGTGGAGTTGGATCCGATACCCAGTGCCGTCCAGTCATCAAACAGCGCGGCGGTGTTTTCACCCTCATGAAAGAGCTCACCGTCAATCCAGATGCTCTTGTTATCGCCATCCTTGACGAACACAAAGTGATGCCATTCCAGATAGTCAATGTCCGAAGCCTTGTTGATTCGGGTGTCTCCACCTCCGCAGCAACCGGCTGTATCAAAGTAAATATCACCGCCACCCCACGGAATGTGGGCCTGGAAATTACGCTCGCCATTGTTCGCACTTGCCGCCCCAAACCAAAAGGTCGAGGAAGAAACACGCGAATTAAGCTTCTGCCACAGCGAAACACTCAACGCGTTGTTATCCGATGCCGCCTCCAGCCAAGGATTATCTGCAGCATCAACCTTGATCCAGTTGCCTGCACCAAATTCAACGGCACCGCCCATGTGACCTTCGGCTGCGAACGCGCCAATTACCTCACCCTCGATTCCTGCAACCTTGTCAACGACCGTGCCACTATCAAGCTCAGAAGCATCATCGAAATCCCAGTAGGCGATCAATCCAGAGATAAGCGGACCTCCTCCACCGGGGTTGATCAGATCGCCGATGCTGCTCCCGTACAACTGGACGATTTCATCCTCTGAGATCGGGCGGTTCCAGATACCGACATCGTCGATGATGCCTGACCAGGTCCGGTTGCGCGCATCGGGGTTCTCACCAATCATCATTGGATTTTCGTTACTCTGAATCGCGGGACCGTTGTTGCTCGATGCCAGTTCGCCATCACTGTAAAGGCGCACCTCGTCGTTATCCGGGTCGCTGACCAGGACAATATGGTGCAATTCCCCATCGTTGATGTCCGGCGTGCCGGCCGGCACATCGCCATTGCCCCCGTTACCGGTCATGATACTCTCACCGCCACGACGGTGGATACGCCACCGGTTGCCTTCTCCCTTGGCAATCAGCGCCTGCCAGCTCTTGGTGAATTCATTCACACTGAACCAGGCAGAGATCGAAAAGCCGGTGCCATCCTGAAAATCAAACATCTCCTCGTTTTCCACCGGTGTCTCTACAAACTGGTCCACACCGTCGAGGTCGATTCCCTGGCCGAACTTGCCAGAATCGTAGGCGATATCATCGGATCCCTGTGCGGTGCCGTCGCTGTTGCCGACGGCATCATTAAGATCTCCATCAAATGGCCAGTAGGCAATCAGACCATCGTGGAGCGGGTTATATCGTGCGATAGGAAAGATCTGTTGGTTTGCCAATGCAACAATCTGGTCCTCGCTGAGGGCGATATTCCATACCGCCACATCATCTAGGGCTCCCAAAAACCAGTTGCCCGTACCATCATAAATTCCGGAGCCTCCCATGTTGAAATTGAAAGCTGAATTAACCGCTCCA